>NZ_MQVR01000005.1 GCF_001907295.1 Bowdeniella nasicola | reverse complement strand
ACGACCATGACCGATACCGACACGCCCGCACTAGCAAGCTAAAACCCCAAACGAGAGGAAAACGCCGTTACACCACTACAAGGGACTTGACCGTGATCTGCCAGACACTAGAGTAGACATGTACTGTGCGCAATGCCTGGCGCACCCTCGCGATTTCCCTCGGGTATCGCACCGAAATAAAGGAGTGAGTTCGGTGACCGAAGAGCACCAGAATCTCGAACAGGTTCCCGCTGAGGAACAACCCAAGACCGTATCGCCTCAGCCCGTCACTCCACGTAGCGAACCTGCACCGAAAGCGGAACCGGCCCCGATGCCGACTCCCCCGACCTTCCCGCGCACGGCTAAGGCGGAGCCCGCTCAGGAGGAACCAGCCAAGGCCCCGGCCCCGACGCCCGCACCGACTCCTGCGCCCGCACCCGCGGCCCGCCCCGCGCCCGCACCCGAACCGGTAGCTCCCGCGCCGCCGACGGCCCCCACCGGCGTGGCCCAGGTGGCCGTTGCGGCCCCGAGCTTCGATGCAGAGCAGGCCGGGCAGTGGGGACGCGTTGACGATGACGGAACCGTGTGGGTTAAAGAAGAATCCGGTGAGCGCGCCGTTGGACAGTTCCCCGACGCGTCCAAGGACGAAGCCCTGAGCTTCTACGTCCAGCGCTTCTTGGATATCGAAGCCGAGATCCGCCTTGCCGAGGCGCGCCTGCCCCAGCTTGGCCCGCGCGATGTCGACACTACGCTGTCTTCGCTCGCTGAGCAGGTCGCAGCCCCGGCCGCCGTCGGTGACCTGCAGGCGCTACGCGATCGCGTCCAGGCGCTCAAGGATGCCGGTGCGGAGCGCAAGAAGCAGGCCGCCGCCGAACGCGAAGCGGCGAAGAAGGAAGCGGTCGAGCGCCGCGAGAACATCGTCGCGCGCGCCGAAAAGATTGCGGCAAAGGACCCACAAAAGGTCCAGTGGCGGCAGTCCGGCCAGCAGATTCGGGCGCTGCTCGATGAGTGGAAGGAAGCCCAGCGGCGCGGTCCGCGTCTGGACCGACCGACCGAGGACGCGCTGTGGAAGCGCTTCTCCCACGCTCGCACGACGTTCGATCGGCACCGTCGCCAGTTCTTCTCCGAGCTCGACTCCAAGCAGAAGGAAGTCAAGGCGAAGAAGGAAGAGCTCATTACCCGCGCCTCCGAGATGGCTAACTCGACGGACTGGGGTCGCACGACGACCGCCTACCGCGCGCTGATGGATGAGTGGAAGGCTGCGGGACGATCCAACCGGAAGGAAGATGACGAGCTGTGGAAGCGGTTCCGTGCCGCCCAGCAGGTCTTCTTCGACGCCCGCAACGCCGCCAACGCGCAGACCGATCAAGAGCAGCAGGAAAACCTCACGAAGAAGCGTGCGCTGTGCGAGCGCGCCGAGGCGATCCTGCCCGTGACGGATCCGAAGCGTGCCCGCGCGGCGCTGCGTCCCATCCAGGATGAATGGGAGCAGATCGGCTTCGTTCCGCGCAACGCGATGTCCGAGGTCGAGGTCCGGATGCGCAAGGTCGAGGACGCGATCCGCGAAGCCGAGCAGGAGCAGTGGCGCGCTACCGACCCGGAGGTCACCGCCCGCAAGAGCGCGCTGGCGACCCAGATCGAAGAATCCCTCGCGAAGCTCGATGAGGACATCGCCGCGGCCACGTCCGCCGGCAACGATGCGAAGGTGAAGAAGCTGCAAGAAGAGCGCGCCGCGAAGCAGGCGTGGCTCGACACGATCAGCTAACGCTGCCGAGCAACGGGGCGCTGTGGATAACTCCCACAGCGCCCCGTTTCGTTGTCCACTTAGAGGCATGGATACTGCCTTTACCGGATTACGCCCGCGCCCGCCCGCACCTGCCGTGATCGATCCGCTGCTCGAAGACCATGACTGGCAGCTGAGCTATCTCACGCGCGTTGCCTCCGAGCTTCCCATCCGGCTAAGTCCCGATTTCCGGGCGCGCCTGGTCACCCACCACCTCGGCAGCGAGCAAGTCATCGCGGGGCGCTCGGCGCTGTTCGTGTGGGGCGCTCGCCTACCGGACGTGCACGAGATCTATCCGCGCTCCGGGCTTAGGCCTAAGAACGTCAAAGTGCTGAACGTGCACATGCACTACCGCGATTTCGTCCGGTTCGAGGATCGGATCGTGACGGAGCCGTATCGCAGTGTCATGGACGTTCTGCAGTTCCACGGGCTGACCTACCTGACCGATATCGTGGACGTCCGTCGCCATATCGATCCGGACGCCCTCGCCCACCGCTGCCGCGCCACCCGCATGTCGCCACACATGTGGCAGGAGGCGATCGCCGTGCTGAAAGCCGCGTCCTAGACGCGCTGGCGGCGAGCCCCCGGACGGATACGTGCCGCCTCGTAGACGCCATCGACCTGACGGATCGCCGACAGGATATGCGACATGTGCGTCGCATCGCCAAGTTCGAAAACGAAGCGCAGCACGGCGAGGCGATCACGGTTGACCGTTGACGTCGCCGAGTGAATATTGACCTGGTTATCGGACAGGATCTTCGTGATGTCGTTGAGCAGGCCGGAGCGATCGATCGCCTGGACCTGGACCTGGACGAGGAAGGAACCCTGATTGTGCTCGCCCCAGCTGACGCCGATCATGCGGTCGGGCTGGCGACGCAGGTGGTCGACGTTCGCGCAGTCCTCGCGATGCACGGAAATGCCGGAGCCGCGCGTCACAAAGCCGATGATCTCGTCACCCGGCACGGGCGTACAGCACTTGGCGAGCTTCACCCAGGCCTCGCCCTGCTGCATGCCCTCGACGATGATGTTCGGCTCGTTCAGAGAGGCACGGCGTTCCTGGATAGCGCCCGGGACGGTCGCCTCGGCGAGGTCTTCTTCGGCGCCCTGGTCGCCCCCGACGAGTTCGATGAGGTGGGTGACGACGTTGCCGGCCGAGATATGACGTTCGCCGACGGCAGCGTACAGCGCGGAGACGTCCTGGTACTTCAGCTGATCGGCCAGCGAGGTGAGCGTCTGGTGGTTCATCAGGCGCTGGATCGGCAGATTCTGCTTGCGCATCGCCTTCGCGATGAGCGTCTTGCCCTCTTCGACAGCCTCTTCGCGGCGCTCCTTGGAAAACCATGCACGGATCTTATTGCGGGCACGTGCCGATCCGACGAACGTGAGCCAGTCGCGGCTCGGTCCGGCGTTTTCGGCCTTGGAGGTAAAGATCTCGACCGTATCGCCGTTTTCCAGCTGGGTCTCCAGCGGGATGAGCTTGCCGTTGACTCGCGCGCCGACCGTGTGGTGGCCGACCTCCGTGTGGACCGTGTACGCGAAGTCGATCGGGGTCGATCCCGACGGCAGCGTGATGACGTCCCCGCGAGGGGTGAAGACGTAGACCTCAGTCGAGGCCATCTCATAGCGCAGCGATTCGAGGAACTCCGCCGGGTCTTGTGTCTCGCGCTGCCAGTCGACGAGCTGGCGCAGCCAGCGCATATCCTGCGGGTCGGTATCGGAGGCCTCGGAAGACTTCGTCGCGTTCGGGTTTTGCTTGTACTTCCAGTGCGCGGCGACGCCGAACTCGGCAGCCTTATGCATCTCGTAGGTGCGGATCTGGACCTCGATGGGCTTGCCGCCGGGGCCGAGCAGCGTCGTATGCAGCGACTGGTAGAGGTTGAACTTCGGGACCGAAATATAGTCCTTGAACCGGCCGGGCAGCGGCTTCCAGCAGCCGTGCAGCGCGCCAAGCACGCCGTAGCACTGCGTGACCGTGTCGACGAGGACGCGGATGCCCACGAGGTCGTAGATGTCGTTGAAGTCGCGACCGCGCACGATCATCTTTTGGTAGATCGAATAGTAGTGCTTCGGGCGGCCCGTGACCGTCGCCGGGATCCCAGCCTGCTTCAGCACATCCTCGATGCGCGAGAGCACATTGTTGAGGTATTCGGTTCGGGCCGGGGCGCGATCCGCGACGAGGTGGATGATCTCCTGGTAGACCTCCGGATAGAGCGTTTCGAAGGAGAGGTCTTCCAGTTCCCACTTGATCGCGTTCATGCCGAGGCGATGCGCAAGCTGTGCGTAAATCTCGAGGGTCTCGCGGGCCTTACGCTTCGCGGACTCCGACGGCACGTACTTCCACGTCCGAGCGTTATGGAGGCGGTCGCCGAGTTTGATGATGAGGACCCGGATGTCCTTCGACATCGCGACGACCATCTTGCGCACGGTCTCGGCCTGCGCGGCATCGCCGTAGTTGACCTTGTCGAGCTTCGTGACGCCATCGACTAACAGCGCGATGTCTTCGCCGAACTCCGCCTTGAGGTCGGATAGCCGGTAGGACGTATCCTCGACCGTGTCGTGCAGTAGCGCGGCGGCCAGCGTCGGTGGAGTCATGCCGAGATCAGCGAGGATCTCCGCGACGGCGACGGGATGGGTGATGTACGGTTCCCCGCTCTTGCGGAATTGCCCCTCGTGCGCACGCTTGGCCACGACATAGGCGCGCTCGATGAGGTCGGTCGGCGCTTTCGGATGGTGCTCGTGAAGGGACTTCACGAGCGTCTCTAGCGCCGGGTCGACCTTACTCTTACGTGACCCCAGCCAATGCAACCGCGATCGCTGCGGACTCGCGGTGTCCGGGGACGTCGGCTCAGGGGAACTCATGTCCCTAGTCTAGTTCAGCCGAAAAACCTTCGGATCTACTCGTAGACGACAACCGAGTCGACGGTGTAGCCCTCGAGCTTCTTGCGGCCGTTCAGATCCGCGAGTTCTAGCAGCATGCACAGCGCTGTCGCTTCGCCACCGGAATGTTCGACGAGGTCGATTGCCGCGCGCGCCGTCCCGCCCGTAGCGAGGACGTCATCAATGATGAGCACGCGATCGCCGTCCTTGACGATCTCCGGGTGAACCTCCATGCGCGCAGTGCCGTATTCGAGCGCATAGTCCACGCCGAAGACGGCGCCGGGCAGCTTGCCGGCCTTACGGATCGTGATCATCCCGATGCCGAGTTCGACCGCGAGAGGCGCCGCGAGGATGAACCCGCGTGACTCCAGGCCCGCGACCGAGTCGATCCGGCCGCGATAGAAATCGGCGAGTCCCTTGATCAGTTCCCGGAACGCTTTGCCATCGGCGAGCAGGGGCGTGATGTCACGAAACAGGACGCACGGTTCCGGAAAGTCAGGAACTTCGCGGATATGTGTAAGAACGAGATCCGTGAGGCTAGACGGCAGCTGCGGCGAGGTCATCGGCGAGCCTTCTTCTTTCGGGGCTGGTGTCGATTTCCCAGGTGCTGGCCGGGAAGGACATCGGGTGACGTTTCCACTTTAGCCTTGTGACCTGAACCTGTGGCGGGATGCGCGCCGACAAGTTCGCCAGCGTCCTCTTCGCCGCGATGACGGCGAACCTGGCGGGTGTGCTCGGCGATCTTCGTTTCGCGATTACGGAACTGGACTTCCAGCGGCGTCGCGATAAAGATCGAGGACGCGGTCGAGACGATCATGCCGATAAACAGCGCGAGCGCGATATCGCGAAGCGTGCCAGCACCGAGCAGGAACGCACCGACGAAGAGGATCGAGCCGACCGGCAAGATGCCGACGATCGAGGTGTTGATCGAGCGCACGAGCGTCTGGTTGACCGCGAGGTTCGCGCGTTCTTCGTAGGTGTCCTCGTACTGGTCGAACAGGTGCTCGGTGTTTTCGCGGACTTTATCGAACACGACGACGGTGTCATACAGCGAGTAGCCGAGAATCGTCAGCAGGCCGATGACCGATGCCGGCGTGACTTCGAAGCCCACGAGGGCATAGATACCGACGGTGACGATGACGTCGTGGATGAGGGCGAGGATCGCGGCCAGGCCCATGCGCCAGGCACGGAAGTAAATCGCCATGACGATCGTGACGAGCACCATGAAGGTCACGAGGCCCTGCAGCGCCTTCTTGGACACGTCCGCGCCCCACGACGGGCCGACCGAGTTGGACGTGACATCCGCTTCGCCGACGCCGTAGGCTGCGCCCAGTTCGTCCGCGACTTCGCGCAGGATCTCACCGGAGGTTTTCCCCTCGGGAACCGGGATGTTCTCGGTTTGGATGCGCACCGTGCTGTTGCCAACGGTCGAGACGCGCGGCGGTTCCTTCACATCGTGGCCGGAAAGGACTTCACGCGCCTTATCGCCCGAATGGTTTTGGGTATTCGTGATCGTGAACTCGGTGCCGCCACGGAACTCGATGCCGGGGTTCAGGCCGATGGTGGCGACGATGAGGCCCGAGAGCGCCATGGCCGCGATCGCGATGATGAACCACCACTTGCGACGCTGGACGATCGGGTAGGAACGTTCGCCGGTGTAAAGCTCGTTACCAAACTTCGCGAGCGAAATCATACGACGCCCTCCTCATTCTTGGCGCGCTGTGCTTCTCGCTCTGCTGCCCGCCGCTCCGCAATCGTCATACCGCCAGCGCTGGCCTTCGCCTTCTTCGGTTGCCCGGTCGCAATGCGGCCGCGGCCCTGATATATCGGGCTGGCGCCGAGATGGGTCGGGTCCAGGCCGGAGAGCTTGTGTCCCTCACCGAAGAACTTGGTGCGCACGAGCAGTTCCATCAGCGGATGCGTGAACAGGAAGACGACGAGCAGGTCGACGAGGGTCGTGAGGCCGAGCGTGAACGCGAAGCCACGCACACCGCCGACAGCGAGGAAGTAGAGCACGATCGCCGCGAGGAAGTTCACCGCGTCGGAGGCGAGGATCGTGCGTCGAGCACGACGCCAGCCTTCGGTCACGGCGCGCTGCAGCGAGGCACCCTCGCGGACCTCATCGCGCACGCGTTCGAAGTAGACGATGAACGAGTCGGCGGTAATACCGATGGCGACGATCAAGCCGGCGACACCGGGCAACGATAATCGGTAGCCCTGGACCCAGCTCAACACCGCGATCGTGCCGTAGGACAGCACCGCAGCGATGATGAGCGAGGCGAGCGTGATGATCGACAGGCCGCGGTAGGTGAAGATCATGTAGACCATGACGAGGCCAAGTCCGATGAGGCCGGCGAGGATACCGCGCTCGAGCTGTTCGGTGCCAAGCGTCGCGGAGATCTGCTCTTCGGACTGGACTTCGAAGTTCAGTGGCAGCGAGCCGAAGCTCAGCTGCTTTGCCAGTGCGAGTGCGGCCTCCTGCGTGAAGCCACCCGTGATGGAGGCCTTCCCGTCGACGATCGTCGCCTGCATGCGCGGCGCCGAGATCACGAGGCCGTCGAGGACCATCGCGAACTGGTTGCGCGGCGCCGGCAGCGACACGAGGCGCTTGGAGACCTCGGCGAACTGCTGGGTGCCGTCTGACTTGAACTCCAGGCCGACTTCATAGTCGCCGGTGAGGACCTGGCCCTGCATGTGCGGGCGGCCCACGGCGGTCTTGATCTCCGTGCCTTCAAGGTCTGCCGGGCCGAGGATGAACTTTCCCTCGCCCTTCGCATCGCATGCGACGAGCGGCTTCTTCGCATCACTGACGGTGCCGCCAGTGAGGTTGGCCGGGTCGGTGCAGTCGTGCTTCAAGAAGTCGTACAGGATCTTTTCCGTCACCCAGGCGGGGTCCGAATTATTGCTCGGCGCCGTCTGCGGTTCTTCGGAGAGCTTGCCGTCGCCGTCTTGGTCGGCGAGCGCGAAGTACTTATCTTCTTCGGCCTTCGGGTGTTCCTTGGCCTTGTCCGGCAGGTTCAGCTGATCGGCCGGGACGACACCCGGCTGGCCGATCTGCAGGACGGGACGGAATCGCATGAGGGCCGATTGACGTACGAGATCGAGCGTGGCATCGCTCGGTTTACCGGGCAGCGACACGACGATGTTCTGCTGGCCCTGGCGCGTGATCTCGGCTTCCGCCACGCCGGAGGCGTCGACGCGCTGGCGAATGATCGCGATCGCTTCGTTGATGTCCTCCGAGGTGATCTCCGAGCCGTCTGTCGTCTTCGGCGTGAGGACCAGCTGCGTGCCGCCCTCAAGGTCGAGCGCGAGCTTCGGTGCCCAGGACGCATCGGAGGTTTTGGTGCCGATCCCAAGCGATACAAAGATCGCGATCGTGACGATGGCGAGGGTGATCAGCGATCGCCACGGGCGCGGCGCTGCGCTGGGTTCCGTTTTAGAACGATGGGGAGTCGTACTCACAGGTGATCTTTTCAGCGACGAACGGTTAGATGGGCGCGGACGTTAGGACTGTTTGGGCTTGTCCTCATCCGGGCGGGGCGTATCGGGATCGAGGCGCTCACCGAATTCGGGCTCGTACCCCTCGGCCAGTGCGGGATCCTGCTCGACGAATTCATCCGTCGTGGTCTCCGGCACGGCATACGGCGGCGCCTGTTCCATCGCGATGGCGTGCTTGTGCCACACGGTCTCATCACCGGAGGGAGATTCGAGCGTGACGGTGTCGCCGTCAATGTCGACGATGGTTCCGTAGAAACCCGATTGGGTCCGCACCTGATTGCCCACGACGATCGCGGTTTCCCGCTGCTCCATAATGCGCTGGCGCTGCTTCTTGCCGAAAAAGTTCATCAACAGCACCATGCCGAGGACGACGATGAGCATCAAAATGAGAGGATCCATGGATTATCTCCAAGCAAAGATTTCGATTAACCTCCCCGATTCTAGGCCAGTGCGGCGCTGATCGAAAGAAGAGGTGCGGTGTGCCACGTTAAAGGCCGGGAAGCGCTCCGTTGGATGGCGGGGTGAGGCCGAGGTGCTGGTAGGCCTGTACCGTCGCCATCCGGCCGCGCGGCGAGCGGACGATGAAGTCCTCGCGCACGAGGAATGGCTCGGCCACGGTCTCGACGGTTTCGGCTTCTTCCCCGACGGCGACGGCTAGCGTCGTGAGGCCCACCGGTCCCCCGCCAAAGCGGGTGCACAGCGCCTGCAGGACGGCGCGATCGAGCCGGTCCAACCCCTTGGCATCGACCTCGAACAGCTCGAGCGCGGCTTCGGTCGCTTCGCGATCGAGCCGGCCCGTGCCGTGGACCTGTGCCCAGTCCTGCACGCGGCGCAGCAGCCGGTTGGCGATACGGGGTGTGCCACGTGAGCGCGCGGCCAGGAGCTCGGCCGCGTCCGCGTCGAGCTCGGCGCCAAGCAAACCCGCCGAGCGAGTCAGGACGGAGTGGAGTTCGTCGGTGGAGTAAAACTCGAGGTGGCCCGTGAGGCCGAATCGGTCGCGCAGCGGCGCGGGTAGCAGCCCCGCGCGCGTCGTCGCTCCGACGACCGTGAAGCGTGGCAGCGTGAGCGGGATCGACGTTGCGCCCGGGCCCTTGCCGACGACGACATCGACCCGGAAGTCTTCCATCGCGAGATAGAGCATCTCCTCGGCCGCGCGCGCCAGGCGGTGGATCTCGTCGATGAACAGGACGTCGTGTTCGTTGAGTGAGGACAGGATCGCGGCGAGGTCGCCCGCGTGCTGGACGGCGGGCCCTGACGTCGGGCGCAGCACTCCCCCGGTTTCCGCGGCGATAATCATCGCAAGCGTCGTCTTACCCAGGCCGGGCGGGCCCGACAGCAGGACGTGATCGGGTGCGCTGCCGCGCTGAGCCGCGGCGGTAAGAACGAGATCGAGCTGGGCGCGCAGTTTCGGCTGGCCGACAAACTCGTGCAGCGTTCCGGGACGCAGGGCCGCCTCGGCGGCGCGTTCGAGGTCCCCGGCGCGCGCGTCGACGAACCGGTCGTCGAACTCCTCTTCGCTCACGCCTTGCCTCCGAGGTGCTGGAGGGCGGCGCGCAAGATTTGCGAGGTCGTCATCCCCGGCGCCATGACGTCGCCGACGGCGCTCTCGGCGACCTTCGACTGCCATCCCAGGCCGATGAGCGCATCGACGACCGCGGCATCAACGTCGGCGGCGAGAGGCGCGGCAGGAATATCGGAGACCGGCGCACCGAGCTTATCTTTGAGCTCGAGCGCCATCCGGCTCGCCGACTTCTTTCCAATGCCGGGCACCTTTTGCAAGGCGGCAAGGTCCTCGCTCGCGATCGCGCGGCGAAGCTCATCGGGCGTGTGGACCGCGAGGACCGCCAGGGCGGTGCGCGCCCCAACGCCCGTCACCGTTTGCAGGGCCCTGAAACAGGTTCGTTCATCGGTATCGAGGAAACCGTAGAGCGTCATGGCGTCTTGGCGCACGAGGAACTCGGTCACGAGCGTGACATCCTCCCCGACGCGTAAGCTCGCGAGAGTGCCGGGGCTCGCCTCCAGACGCATTCCGAAGCCGCCTACATCGATGACCGCGTAGTCGAGCCCGACGCTGGCGACGGATCCGCGAACGTGATCGATCATGCCCACTTCCTTATGTTAGCCACTGGGTCCAGCATAGTAGAACAACTGTACGAATCGAACGATAACGCGCCGGGCGGCTAGGACGACTTCTTTCCCATCCGACCACGTCCCGCGCGATAGCCGGTGCGGCGCGCCGCGCGTTCCGCTGCGGCCCAGCGTTGCTGCGCGGTCGTCTGGATCGAGGTATCGGTGGCGACGGCGCTGCCTTGGCGCCACGAGTGGCAGATGGCGAGCGCCAGTGCGTCGGCGGCGTCGGCGGGCTGCGACAGCTTCGGCAGGGCCAGGATGCGCTGGACCATGTGCTGGACCTGTTCCTTGGGGGCATCGCCGTAGCCGGTGACCGCGGCCTTGACCTCCGACGGCGTGTGTTGGCCGACGGGAATGCCGCGCGAGGCGGCAGCGACCATCGCGAGTCCAGCGACCTGTGCCGTGGTCATCACCGTGGAGACGTTGTGCTGCGCGAAGACGCGCTCCACGAGCAGGATCTCCGGACGGTAGCGCTCCACCCACTCATTGAGTTGCGCGCTCATTTCGGCGAGGCGGAATTCGAGGTCCTTATTCGGGTGGGTGCGAAGGACGTCGGCGGCGACGAAGGTGGGTTTGGGCGAACCGATCGAGCCCGGTAGGCCCGCCTTCGGTCCTTCGATCACGGCGATACCGCATCGGGTGAGGCCGGGGTCGATTCCCATGATTCGCATACTGCTGATCCTAAAGGAGCGTGCTCGCGCCGCGGACCAGCAGCGTGATGCAGCCGGCGGAGGCGACGAGGATGGCGAGGGTACGTGCGTGGGTACTGGAGACGCGCGGCGCCAACCGCCCGCCGAGCCAGGCACCGAATAAGACCGAGGCAAAGACGATGGGGACGACCCACCACGGCGGCAGGTCGACGCCGGGCGGCAGGCCCGGGACGACCTTGGCGAGCACCGATCCGATATTGAGGAACAGGAAGATCGGCTGCAGCGAGGCGGCGAACCGCTGTTGTTCCCAGCCCGTCAGGCGCGAGTCCAGCACGAGAATAGGTCCGGCCATCCCGACGAGCGCGTTCATCACTCCCCCGATGCCGCCGCCGAGCGCATCGAATTGAGGTGCCCGGCCGGGCCGCGGGCGCGCCGCGATGGACGTTGTCGCGAGGCCGGCAAGGAGCAGGGTCGCGATGACGACCTCGAGCCAGGCGGAGGTCACGCGATGAATGACCGCGACGCCGATACCGATCCCGATCGCGCCGGTTACGCAGATGATCGCGACGCGCCGCCAGTCGACGTGCGCGCGCAGCGAGACCGTAAGGACCGCCGCGGTGACGATCGCCGCGGTGTTTGTCGTGAGGACCCCGAGCACCGGGCCCATGGCGAGCGCGAGGATTGGTCCTGCGACGACGCCGGTTCCCATCCCACAAATGCGCTGCAGGCCGCCTCCAAGAATGAAGGCGGCCACAGCAATGAGGATGATGAGCGGAGACAGGTCCTACTCCGCGTCGAGTTGAGCCATGACCTCATCGGAGGCATCGAAGTTGGCGAAGACGTTTTGGACGTCATCGCAGTCTTCGAGCGCATCGACCAGGCGCAGGCACTTCTTGGCGCCTTCCAGATCAACCTCGACCTCGGTTGCGGGGACGAACTGGGCTTCGGCCGAGTCGTATTCGACGCCGGCGTCCTGCAGCGCGGTGCGCACGGCGACAACGTCACCCGGCTCGGTGCGGATCTCGAAAACCTCGCCCTGGTCCTCGACCTCTTCGGCGCCCGCTTCCAAGACGGCGTCCAGGATGTCGTCTTCCGTCATCCCTTCGGTCTTGGGAACTACGATGACGCCCTTGCGGGAGAACAGGTAGGACACGCTGCCCGGGTCGGCGAGGTTGCCGCCGTTACGGGTGAGCGCGACGCGCACGTCGGAGGCGGCG
This sequence comes from Bowdeniella nasicola, assembly GCF_001907295.1. GTDB lineage: Bacteria > Actinomycetota > Actinomycetes > Actinomycetales > Actinomycetaceae > Bowdeniella > Bowdeniella nasicola. The sequence continues at coordinate 45,541 of NZ_MQVR01000005.1, read as the reverse complement.
CGGTTGCGGTTATCGGTGAGGCATTCGATCAGGAAGGCGACGCCGCCAGGGCCGTAGCCCTCATACATGATCGTTTCCCAGTCGGCACCGCCGGTTTCTTCACCGGAGCCACGCTTGACGGCGCGCTCGATATTGTCGGCCGGAACGGAGTTGCGCTTCGCCTTTTGGATCGCGTCATACAGGGTGGGGTTGGCCGCGGGGTCACCGCCACCGGTGCGAGCCGAGACCTCAATATTTTTCACCAGGCGAGCAAAAAGCTTGCCGCGCTTGGCGTCGAGTGCGGCCTTCTTATGTTTCGTTGTGGCCCATTTAGAGTGGCCGGCCATGTAAGAACTCCATCCGTATTAACGACAATTCCGCTCCTCATTATCTCACGACCGTCGGCGCAGCTGTCTCGCGAGGTCGTGGGCGCGGCGGCGTTCGGCCGCGGTGAGTGTGACGCCTTCCGGCTGATACCTGGCAGTTGTCAAAATCTGTGCCACATCGCGCGCGGGTTCGGCCAGGTCGCTGCGGCATCCGGCGAGTTTTTCCCCCATCGCGATCTCGGACATTCCGGCCGGTGCCTGCTGTCCCGACTTCCGCAGCGCGACGCGCAGCCCATCGTCGAGGTCCGCGAGCACGTAGGCCGGGTCGCGCGTCAGCCGCGCCCGCGCGACCACAATGGCGACCGCCATCACTGCGATGAGCGCGGCCAGCGGGATCCAGGGCGAGAGCGGCGTTACCTGGGTGGGGCCCGCACCGAGGTCGGGGGCGTTCCCGGTATCGGGGCGCTCGCCACCGCCGGTAGGCGCGGACGGTTCGGGGGCGTCCGGCTCGAGCGTACTGTTCGTCGGAAGGGGCGAGGGCGGGGCACTCGGCAGCGTACGCGGGAAGGTACCGAGTTCGAGCTGGGATTCGCGTTCGATCGCGGGACCGCCCGGCGTCGGATCGACCGTGAGCCAGGTGCCGTCGAGATAAACTTCGACCCAGGCGTGCGCTTGCGAGGCGGTGATGACGTAGCCGTCATCGGTCGGCCGTCCGGGTGCGTAGCCGACCGCGACGCGGGCCGGGATGCCGAGGTCGTTGGCGAACAGCGCAAAGGTCGCGGCGAACTGCTCGCAGTAGCCGGCGCGCTCGGTCAAGAAATGCTCGAGCGGATCAACGCCGAGCGGGGTCGCGACGTTCAGAGAGTAACTGAACTGCGAGAAGTAGCGCAGCAGCTCGCCGACCTGGATGGACGGGTCGGTCGATCCCTTTACGATCTCCCGGGCGCGCTGCGCGCGTGCCTCATCGGGGACGATGTCGACGCTGCGCTCCGGGTCCTGTTCGGGCGCTACCGCCCCGTTCAGCCATTCATCGATCCCGCGCTGCGGCCGATAGCTCACGCGGTACAGCGCCGCGGGATCCTCGATCCGAACCCCGCTCGCGTCCGGGGCGATTCGCTGGGCGATCCCCTCATCGATTTGAAGCGCCACCGGTGCCACGGGCAGCGGCAGTAGGCCGGAGGCTGGCTTTGCCAGCTCGACCCACAACTCGGGGTTCTGGTCGAAGATCGCGGGATCGGTAGGAGCTGAGGTGAGAGCGTCGGGTTCCTTCGTCATCGACCAGCGGGAGCCATCGAATCGGTCGAGGACCGCGGTTCGCAGGTACTCGGGTCGCGACGTCCGTGCGACAGGACTCATCCGGGTCTGGATCCGGCTTTGGATTAAGGAGACCTGCGGGTCGAGGGCGGTGGCTCCCGTGATCCGGTACAGCGGCGCTATGCCGGACCCGAACTGTTGGGCAAGCGGCGTGCTGTTGGTGGTCATCGGTGCCGCGAGGCCGGTGAGGGCACCGAGGACGATCACGGTCACCGTCGCCACGGTGGTAAAAGATTTCAGTCGCTGCAGGCGCAGGTCCCTCGATTGGAGCAGCGCGATCGCGATGATGAGCGCCCCGATCACGAGAGTGGGCCAGTTCAGCAGGAAACGGCCGCCGAAGATCTCCGGAATCGCAGCAATGACGAGGAGCACGAGGATGGTAAACAACCCGCTGCCCGATGCGCGCCCGACGACAAAACCCTGGCGCGGGCCGCGGCGCCACAGATAGGCCGACGAGCGTGCCGCCGCCATGTCGGTATCGAAGGCGATCGCGAGCAGCGACGTGATGAGCGCGAGCAGGGTTGATAGTGCACCGGTAGCGTGGTCGCCGGGATACATCGTGTCGAGCTGATGCGTGCCCGAGCCGATGATTTCTGCCGGACTGCTGAGGCCAAACCGCAGAAGATAAAACGCTATCGGTATGAGCAGTTGGATCGCCGCGACGGTAAGGGAGGAATCCTTAAACCGCGCCGTCGACCGTATGACCGCCCCGGCGGCGACGATCAAGGTGGCGAGCACGGCGGCGACGAGCAGCCAGCCGCCGGGTGCGACGGAACCGACCGTTCCAATCGTGGCGAGGGAGGCGAGTAGCGCGATCGCCGAGCGCATGAGCCTCGCGGCAAGCGTGTCTGGTCGATCCTCGTCGTGTTGGATCGACACGTCGGTCACGTTCGTGACGCGATGCGGGGAGCTGTCGCCCCCGGTGACGGGGACCTGACGGACGGGGATGCCGCGCAGCCGCTGCGGGGCGGGGCCGTCGCCAGCCCACAAAACGACGCGGGCATCGTCGAGATACCCGAGCGGTGCGGGCAGTTCTTCGCCGAACGACATGACGGCGAGGGTTTCGTGGATATGGCGTTCGGAGTCGCCGAGCGTAAGGATCTGGCCCGCGGGGCCGACGACGACGATGTCGGCGCCGACCCGCGCAAGGGTTTGCACGACGCCAAGCGACGTGGCAAGCACGTTGCCGAAGTGCACGGCGCTGCCGGAGCGGTTGTCGATGGCGAGCGCGATCGTGGGATGCGGTTCGAGCTCCGCGACCTTGGACATGAGCTCGCCGGTCTTCGCGCTGGCCTTCCAGTGGACGGCGCGCGGCGAGTCCCCCGGGATATAGCGGCGCGCCTGCATCGCGCCGATCGTCGTGGCTGAGATTGCGCGCTGCGAACGCACGACGGTCGCGATGATGTCCGTATCGACCGGTGCGGCCTTGGGCAAGATGAGGACGTCCTCGCGGGAGTGGACCGGCGAATAGCCGTGGCCGAGCCCGAACGGCAGCATGGCACGCAACTCCACGATGGGCAGGTGCGCATAGCCGTAGTCCACGGGCGGTAGCGACAGTATCCAGCCATCGCCGCGCCAGGTCGGCACCTCGCCCGCGGTAATGACGTCATCGACGGGAGAGACGACGATCTCCCGCCGGCGCAGGACCGCTCCGATGATGCCGGAGACGATGATCCCGATGAGGATGCCCGCGATGACCGCGCCGACGCGCAGCGAGAAGACGGCTGCGAGGTAGACCGCGAGGCCAAGCCCGGCGAGCGTGACGAGGACGCCGAGGGTAGGACGAATATTGGGCATCTAGGTATCCGCTCGGGCCGGGGCGGGGGTCCGAGAAATGAGGGTCGAGAGGATATCGCCGACGCGGTCCCCCGCCCGGCTCGCCGCGGCGGACAGCGTCAGTCGGTGGTGCCACGTGGCATGGACGGCGTCCTGCACGTCGTCGGGTAGCACGTAGGTGCGACCCGCGGTGAGCGCGATGGCTTTGGCCATGACGATGAGGTGGATGACGCCGCGCGGCGAGATTCCGAGCCGGAAGAGGTCGGGGTTGCGTGTCGTGCGAGCGAGGCGGACGGCGTAGCTGTGCAGGGATTCGGCCACGTGCACCTTGCGAACGCACGCCATCGCGGTGAGCAGATCCTCGGGCGAGGCAACGGCGGCGATACTCGAGGCCGCTTGTTGGTCGAAGGACGCGCTTGTGCGTTGCGCGACCATCGCGGCCTCGGCCGCCTCGTCGAGGTAGCCGATCGACAGGCGCGCGGTGAAGCGGTCGCGCTGGGCCTCGGGCAGTTGGAACGTGCCGTCCATCTCGACGGGGTTCGCTGTCGCGATGACGAAGAACGGCTGGGGCGTGCGATACGTCGTCCCGTCGACGCTGACGCGGCGCTCTTCCATCGCTTCCAGCAGCGCGGACTGCGTGCGGGGGCCGGAGCGGTTGATCTCGTCGGCGAGGACGAGTTCGTGGAAGATCGGACCGGCCTCGAAGGACCAGTTACCGGAGGCGGGCTGGTAGACGCGGACGCCGGTGATATCGCCGGGCATGAGGTCGGCCGTGAATTGGATGCGCGCGAAGCTCAGGCGGCAGGCGCGGGCGAGGCCTGTCGCGAGGAGGGTTTTGCCGACGCCGGGCACGTCTTCGATGAGCAGGTGCCCGCCGGTGAGCATTACTTGGAAGGCTGTCGTAATGACGTCGTCTTTGCCGGTAAGGCCGTGTGACACTTGGTCGACGATGCGAGAGGTGAGGTCAGAAACATGGCGAGCATCGTCGGCTGTGAGTTGCGTCATGTCGCTAGCCTAATCAATTTATCTTCGGCGTCGACCCGTCCCAGCCGTGGCGACGCAAGCGCGTCGCCATCTCGATGAGGGCGAGGGGGTAAATCGTCTCGCCCGCTGCGCGCATCTGTTCCATCTCCTCGATGCTGCGCCAGGCGAACTCATCGAGGACGTCGTTCTCGGTCGCGGTGAAGCCCGAGGAGTCGAATTCGTCGACCGGTTCGGCGAGCGTATAGGTGAAGAACACTTCGTGCTGGACGCGGGTTTCGGAGAGGAATTCGAACTTGGAGCTGCGCACGGCGACGGGGCCGATGAGCGCGGCAGGATCGAGCGTGATCCCGGTTTCTTCGGCGAGTTCGCGCGCCGCCGCGCTGCGAGGGTCTTCGCCCTCGTCGCGGCCGCCGCCGGGCGTGAACCACCAGTGATGATTGACGTCATCGCGGTCATGACCGTGGATGACAAGGAGGCGGCCGTCGGGGTCGAAGAGGATCACGCGAGCCGCATCGCGTTCGGGATAGCCCGACGGGCCGATCGGCCACGAGTCACTTCCTCGCGTCTCGACGCGCGTTGTCGTCCCGGGCACGGAGTACGGCGAGCCGCCAAGGTCGGCGTCGAATGCGATCGGGGTCGCGGCAAAACCGGCGAGCTTCATGACCCGCACCTGGGGATCACGGCGGATCCGCAGAACCTGGGCTTGGCGCGAATCATGGAACGTGCGGGCGAGGGCGGCCTGATACCAGGAACGCAACACGTCGGAAAACGCCGGCGACTGTCGGGCGGGAGCGTCGTCGGGCAAGACGGTCAGGACCTGCCGCAGCACGCTCGTGAGTTCGCTTTCGACGCGGGCGCGGTCGCGCTCGACGATAGTGTCCGCGAGCGTGCCCTCGTGCGTGATGACCTCCTGCCGTTCGAGGCCGTCGGCGACGACGGAGCCCGTGCCGGACAGCGACGCGTGCGCCGCGGAGGACAGCAGGTAGGAGGAGGCGGGATCGAGGGCTTGGCTGCCGGCAAGTTCGAGGCAGGCGCTCGCGCGCTTGACGAGTTCGGCATCGAGGACGTGGCGGCAGGAGATCAGCGCCTTGTGCAGGCGGTCGAGGCGGCGCGCCAGGATGACGCCGCGCACGACAAGGATCACCGCGACAATGCCCGCGGCAATGAGCAAGTACTGTCCGGTGCTCACCGCGAGTCACCGCCGAACTTCCAGGCGGCGGGGAACCAACCGCCATCGTCGTCGGGCACACCCGCTCTGAGGCAGTACTCATAGGTCGCGACGATGCGTCGGCCCACGCTGTCCCAGTCATACTGGCCGCGCCACTGTTCGACGTACCGGTCACGTTCCGTCTTGTCGGCCGGGTCGCGTTCCAACACCGTCATGATCGTCGAGGCCAGCGATGCGGAGTCGTTGACGTCGAACAGGTCACCTGCCCGGCCTTGGTCGAGGACATCGCGGAATGCGGTGATCCCGGAAGCGATGACGCTCGAGCCGCCCCCCATCGCCTCGACGAGGACGATGCCGAAAGACTCGCCGCCCGTTTGCGAGGCCACGTAGATATCGCTCGAGGCAAACAGGGCCGCCTTATCGGCCTCGCTCAGCGGACCGAGGAATGTCACCGCATCGCCAACGGCCGCGAGTTCGGCCCGTTCCTTTTCGGCCTCGCCGCGCCCCGCGATGAGGAAGCGTGCGCCCGGATAGCGTTCCAAGACACGCGGAATCGCTCCGGCGAGTACGGGCAGCCCCTTGCGGGGTTCATCGAGGCGGGCCAGGAAACTGATGACCGGGCGCTTGGCATCACCCGTGATGCGGGTGCCTGCCCACTCGGCCTTGGGCTCCACCGCGAAGGCCGACAGCTGGACCCCGTTCGGGATGATCGCGGGGTTCGCGCCGAGGTGCTCGACGATCGTGCGACGAGCTTCGCTGGAGACGGCGATCGGCGCCGTGATCTTGTCCAGCATCGGCTGGAAGGGCAGTCGCATCGTCCACATCGCGCGCGATCGCGACTGGTTGGAATGGAACGTGGCAACGATCGGGACCTCCGCCTGCCACAGTGCGATCATGCCGAGCGAGGGCGTGAGCGGTTCGTGAATATGGATGACGTCGAAGTTTCCCCCGGTCAGCCACCGTTGCGTGCGTTTGGCGGCTCCGGGGCCAAAGCACAGGCGGGCGGTCGAGCCGTTATACGGAACCGGGAATGAGCCACCGGCCGAGACGTAATAGTCCGGCACGTCGGTGTCTTTATCGATCGGTGCCAGGACCGAGACGTCATGACCGGCCGCGATCAGCCACTCGGCGAGGTCGCGGATATGGAACTGGACGCCGCCGGGAACGTCGAAGGCATAGGGGCAGACAAGACCGATTCTCATGTCCCACTCCCCTGCTTCGCCTCGATTCTCGCCATGTCGAGGTCGGCATCGAAGACCGGCTGCAGCATGTGCCAATGAAGCGGATAGCGCCGCAGGTAGTCCGATAGATGCGCGGTCCACTGGGCGGTGAGATCGGCGACGCCCTCCGCGCCCTTCAGATCCGTCACGCAGGGCGCGGAGAACTCGAGCTCCATGCCCCACGGCGTGCCCGCGCGGCGGCGACGCTCGCCCGTGAGGCGAATATGACGACTGCCGACGAAGTACAGCGGGATCTTTGCTGCGAGTGACAGGGCCGCGGGGCCGGCCGCGACGCGCGCCGGATGGCCGCAGATCTGGGCGGGCACGCCCGAACGTGACAGGTCGCGGTCGGCGAGCAAGCACACGAGTCGGCGCTCGGTTCGGCTACGCCGCAGCAACTGGGGGAAGACGGCCCCGCCCTTGTCGAGCGGCAGGATCGTCATCCCGACGGCCTCGCGCAGCGCCACGAAGGCTTGGAAGACCTCTTCGGGCTTGAGATGTTCGGCAACCGTAAGCACGGGCGCGAGGTGGCGCGAGGCCCAGGCACCAGCCAGGTCCCAGTTGCCGAGGTGGCCAAGCGTCAAAATGACGGAGCCTTGAGCACACTTTTCAGCAATCGTCGGGTCCATAACCACCGAGACGCGGGCGTCCACTTGCTCGGGCGTGAGCGATGACAGTTGCAGCGCCTCGGCGTAGTAGCGCATGTAGTGCCGCATCGCTTGCCGGCTAGCACCTGCGACGGTCTCGGGGGTCGCGGCCCCAACGCGCACGAGATTCTTCTCCAGCTGTTTCACGCCGGAGCCGCGTACCAACCACGTGGCATCGGCGCCCAGGTGGGCGGCGGCTCGCACGAGGCGGCCCGGCAGTCGGGGCGCGAGGGCGAAAGCGGTGGCGAGGAGGCGGTCTTTCATGCCCCTGCCTGTTTCTTGACGGTCGCAAGACGCTGGCCGACCGTGATGGCGGCGGCGATCGCCAGGTAGGTGAGCGCAACCGCCAGCACCCACAGTGGCAGTCCGAGCCCGACGAGGAGCGTCGCGAGGAGGGCGATCAAGAGCCGATCCGAACGCTCGGCGATCCCGACGGACGCGGTATAACCGACCGCTTCGGCACGCGCACGCGCATAGGGCACGACGCCGCCGAGGATCGCCGCAGCAATCCCCGCGTACAGGCCCCAGCGTCCGATCGTGCCCGGAACGGAGGCGAAGTAGATCGCGAGGGCCGCGAAGATCGCGCCGTCCGTGATGCGATCGAGCGTGGAGTCCAGGAATGCGCCCCACGGCGATTCCCGCCCGATGAGCCGGGCCATGATTCCGTCGAGGGAATCGGTGAAGACGACCAGGCCGACCGTGAGCGATCCGACGATCAAGTAACCGGGAGCGATGAGGGCGAGCGCGGCGGTGGACGCCAACACCGTGCCCGTGATGGTGACCGCATCGGGGCTCACCCCGAGTTTGACGAGCTGTGTGGCGAGCGGGGTGAAGACGGCTTTCATGGCGCCGCGACCGTGCTGACCTAACACGCGTTCCATCCTTCTGCGAGCAGGGTGCGGGTGTCTCCCAGCACCTGCGGCAACGCTTTCGTTTGCGCGATGATCGGGAAGAAGTTGGCGTCCCCGCCCCAGCGCGGCACGATGTGCTGGTGCAGGTGCGCGGCGATCCCGGCGCCTGCCACCTCGCCCTGGTTCATCCCGAGGTTGAACCCATGCGGGGCGGAGACCTTTTCCAGGACTCGGACCGCCTGCGCGGAGATCTCACCGAACTCGGCGCGTTCTTCGGCGCTCAAATCCACGTAGCGGGCCACGTGGCGATAGGGGCACACGAGCAGGTGGCCTGGGTTGTACGGGTAGAGGTTCAAGATGACGAAGCAGTGCTCACCGCGCGCGACGATCAGTGCGTCCTCATCGCTACGCGCAGGCGCCGCACAAAACGGGCACTGCTCACTCGTCGCGTCGGTGGGTTTGTTCTCGCCCCCGACATAGACCATCCGGTGCGGGGTCCACAGGCGCTCGAACGCGTCTGGGACCCCCGCCGGCATGTCCTGTGACTCAGGCGTCATCGGTCACGAAGTTGTCGTCGTTGCGCCGCGAGCGAACGACTTCGACGATCTCGGCGATGGCTTGGTCGATCTTGACGCCGTTGCGCTGCTCGCCGCCGCGGTATCGGAAGGAGACGGCGTCGGCTGCTTCGTCCTCGCCACCCGCGATCAGGGTGAAGGGGATCTTGTCCTTGGCGGCGTTGCGGATCTTCTTGCCAAAACGGTCATCGCTGCGATCGACCTCGACGCGGATGCCTTCGGCGCGGAGCTTGGCGGCGACCTCGTCGAGGTAGCCTTCAAAGGCGTCGGCGACGGGGATGCAACGCACCTGGACCGGCGACAGCCAGGCCGGGAACGCGCCCGCGTAATGCTCCAGCAGTACCGCGAAGAAGCGCTCGATCGAGCCGAATAGCGCGCGGTGAATCATCACCGGACGCTTGCGGGTGCCATCGGCCGCGGTGTATTCGAGGTCGAAGCGCTCGGGCAGGTTGAAGTCGAGCTGGATCGTCGACATCTGCCACGTGCGACCGATCGCGTCCTTCGCCTGCACGGAGATCTTCGGGCCGTAGAATGCGGCGCCGCCCGGATCGGGCACAAGGTCGAGGCCCGAGGCCGTGGCGACCTCTTCGAGCACCCGGGTTGCTTCCTCCCAGGTGTCGTCATCGCCCACGAATTTGTCTTCGTTCTTGGTCGACAACTCGAGGTAAAAGTCGTTCAGACCGTAATCCTTCAATAGATCGAGCACGAACGTGAGCAGCGAGGCGAGCTCGTCCTTCATCTGCTCGCGCGTGCAGTAGATGTGCGCATCGTCCTGGGTGAAGCCGCGGCCACGCGCAAGGCCATGTACGACGCCTGACTTTTCCAGCCGGTAGACGGTGCCGAACTCGAATAGTCGCATCGGCAGGTCCCGGTAAGACCGGCCGCGCGAGTCGAAGATGAGGTTGTGCATCGGGCAGTTCATGGGCTTGAGGTAGTAGTCCTGCCCCTGCTTCGTAATCTGCCCGGATTCGTCACGTTCTTCTTCCAGGCGCATCGGCGGGTACATGCCATCGGCGTACCACTCGAGGTGGCCGGAGGTCTGAAAGAGGTTTTCCTTCGTGATGTGCGGGGTATAGACGAACTCGTAGCCGGCCTCGATGTGGCGCTTACGCGAGTACTCTTCCATCTCCATGCGGATGATGCCGCCCTTGGGATGGAAGTTCGCAAGTCCCGAGCCGATCTCGTCGGGGAAGGAGAACAGGTCGAGCTCGTTGCCGAGCTTGCGGTGGTCACGGCGCTCGGCCTCGGCGAGGCGGTCGAGGTGCGCGCGTAAGTCGTCCTTGGATGCCCAGGCGGTGCCGTAGATGCGCTGCAGCTGCGGGTTCTTCTCGCTACCGCGCCAGTAGGCTGCGGCCGAGCGCTGCAAGGCAAAGCCGTTGCCGATGAACTTGGTGGTGGGCACGTGCGGTCCGCGGCACAGATCGCTCCAGGCGACCGCTCCCCCGCGGCGCACGTTGTCGTACATAGTGAGCTGGCCGCCGCCGACCTCGACGCTCGCGCCTTCCGCGGCATCATCGGCGTTCGCACCCTTGAGCCCAATGAGCTCGAGCTTGTAGGGCTGGTTGGCGAGTTCGGCGCGCGCCTCATCGTCGCTCACTTCGCGACGCGCGAAGCTCTGGCCCTCCTTCACGATACGGCCCATGCGCTTTTCGATGGCCTTCAGGTCTTCGGGGGTGAAGGGCTCAACATTGCCGAAGTCGTAGTAAAAGCCGTCGGTGATCGGCGGGCCGATTCCGAGGTCGACGTCTGGGTGAATGTCCTGTACGGCCTGCGCGAGGACGTGCGCGCAGGAGTGGCGCAGGATCGACAGGCCCTCATCGCTGGACAGGTCGATCGCGTCGATCACGGCGCCATCGGGGATGACGCGGAACAGGTCCTGGGACTCGCCGTTGACCTTCATCGCGACGACGTCGCGGCGAGCCTCGTACACGGTCGTACCGGTGGTCCCCTCGGGCAGCGTGGTTGCGTTCCCGTCAATGGTTACCTGGATGTCAGACACCGGTCCTCCTCGTGTTGTGTATGGCTTCGTGCGCGTGCGCGGCTCGGTTTAAAGTCTAGCGACGGGCGCGCACTTTCCCTATTTGCGGGAAGGGAAAACAAAAATCCCCCTGCGCATTGCGCAAAGGGATCTGGAGGTGGGTACGGGATTCGAACCCGTGTATACGGCTTTGCAGGCCGCTGCCTCGCCTCTCGGCCAACCCACCATGGTCGGGCCAAGGGCCGGACCTGGAGCGGATGACGGGACTCGAACCCGCGACCCTCACCTTGGCAAGGTGATGCTCTACCAACTGAGCCACATCCGCATCCCGGGTCTCCCCGGTTGCTTCGGCGGTGGTGGGCGATACTGGGTTCGAACCAGTGACCTCTTCCGTGTCAGGGAAGCGCGCTACCGCTGCGCCAATCGCCCTTAGCGACCCGCCGTTGCGTGGGCGATACTGGGTTCGAACCAGTGACCTCTTCCGTGTGAAGGAAGCGCGCTACCGCTGCGCCAATCGCCCGACACAAGCGTTGTGTCGCGGTGATCTTGCGATCACCTGCGGCTTGAAACTTTACCGGACCAATCCCTCGATTCAAAACCGAATTCCGGTGCCGTGTCTCACACGCTTGCATCGTGTTATCGAGCGGATGACGGGACTCGAACCCGCGACCCTCACCTTGGCAAGGTGATGCTCTACCAACTGAGCCACATCCGCAGTGCGCCTTGGCGCCCACTTATCTTAGACCGGCCAAAGCAAGCCGGTCAAAATCAGCACGGGTGCCGCTCGCCACACTGTAAGGGTGCTAGGCAAGCGCCTTAACGTAGCCCTCGTCGGTCTTATCGAAACCCACATTCGGGTAGTAGTCCGGACCCGAAGCCGGGGCCACGACGGTGTGGAATCCGTGGTCAGTGAACCAGGCCGGATTCGTAAAGACGAACTCGCCCGGCGTGAAGTCCCGGTACTTTTCGGATACGAAGTCGAGGTCGATATGGGCGCGCCCGTCTCTCCCGTCGTGCGCCAGCACGTATCCGACGGTCTCTGCCCCCTTCATGATGAGGAACGCGTGGGTTGCGGATTCGATCCCCGTAAAGTGCGGGTTGAACTTCGCAATATCGTCGCGCTGCTGATTCATAAGGTGAGCCAGGTAGGGATCGTCCACCCGGGTGTCGACGACCTGATACTCGCGATCGTCGTGCCGGGTGTTGAGCAGCTTGTACAGGTTGACAATCTGGACGAGCGAAAGTACCACGTTGAGGCCGACGATCGGCCAGGCCCCGATCACCGTGTTGTAGATGACGTGGATGATGCAACCGATGAGGTTGATAATGCGCAGTCGCATGATGCGCTGTTGCATCATGGAAAACACCAAAATGGCTGACCCGGTCCAGCCAAAAATTTCTAACCAAGGCATTGCGTCATTGTAGTGAGTTCGCGACCCGCGTAACCGCGAAATAGCGCATGAGAGAGCGCATTGTGACCAAACTCCACTCCGAGGTCACTCGCGCGAGAGGCATCTCATGGGAATCTAGGAGCATGCAGATCTGGCCTGGTACGTCGTATCCGCTCGGAGCCACCTTCGATGGCTCCGGCACAAATTTTGCCATCTTTTCTAACCTCGCCGAACGCGTGGTGCTGTGTCTTATCGACGATAACGGGGCCGAAACGCAGATCGAGTTAACGGAACAAGACGCCCACGTCTGGCACTGCTACCTTCCCGGCGTCCAGCCCGGAACCCGCTACGGCTACCGTGTCCACGGCGAGTACGCGCCCGAAAAGGGCTACCGCTTCGATCCGTCCAAGCTGCTACTCGATCCGTATGCCAAGGCGATCGACGGCCAGATCGATGGCGACCCGTCCCTGTACTCCTACCAGTTTGGTGATCCCAGCAAGCGCAACCAGGACGACTCCGCCGGACACGGCATGCTCGCCGTCGTCATCAACCCCTTCTTCGACTGGGGACACGACCGCCCGCCGCGCCACGAATACCACGACACGATCATTTACGAGACGCATGTGAAGGGAATGTCGGCTCTGCATCCCGACGTTCCCGAAGAACTGCGCGGCACGTATGCGGGTATGGCCCACCCCGCCGTCATCGAGCACCTTGTCGAACTCGGCGTGACCGCGGTCGAGCTCATGCCCGTTCACCAGTTCGTCGACGACCCGAATCTGCGTGAGCGGAACCTGCACAACTACTGGGGCTACAACACGATCGGGTTCTTCGCACCCCACAACGGCTATGCCGCCTACGGCTCGCGCGGCCAGCAGGTTCAAGAGTTCAAGGCGCTCGTCAAGGCGATGCACGAGGCCGATATCGAAGTCATCCTCGATGTCGTCTACAACCACACCGCCGAGGGCAACCACCTGGGTCCGACGCTGTCCTTCCGCGGCATCGATAACCCGGCCTACTACCGACTCGTTGATGAGGACCCGTCGCACTATTTCGACACCACCGGCACGGGTAACTCGCTGCTCATGCGGTCGCCAGCGGTCCTGCAGCTCATTATGGATTCGCTGCGCTACTGGGTCGAAGACATGCACGTCGACGGCTTCCGCTTCGACCTCGCGTCCACGCTCGCCCGCCAGTTCCACGAGGTCGACCGCCTCGCCGTCTTCTTCGAACTCGTCCACCAGGATCCGGTGATCTCGCAGGTCAAGCTCATTGCGGAGCCGTGGGATCTGGGCGACGGCGGCTACCAGGTCGGTAACTTCCCGCCCCTGTGGAGTGAATGGAACGGCAAGTATCGCGATACCGTGCGCGATTTTTGGCGCGGGGAGCCCTCAACGCTCGCCGAGTTCGCGCGGCGCCTGACCGGCAGCGCGGACCTGTATGAGCACTCCGGCCGCCGCCCGGTCGCTTCGATCAACTTCGTCACCGCGCACGACGGCTTCACGCTCGCGGACCTCGTGTCCTATAACGAGAAACGCAACGACGCCAACGGCGAGAACAACATGGACGGCGAGTCCCATAACCGGTCGTGGAACTGCGGCTGCGAAGGTCCGACGACCGATCAGCGTATCAAGGATCTGCGCGCCCGCCAGCAACGCAATTTCCTCGCCACGCTGCTCGGCAGCCAGGGCGTTCCCATGATCTCGCACGGCGATGAGATGGGCCGCACCCAGCAGGGCAACAACAATACGTACTGTCAGGACACCCCCCTGTCCTGGATCGACTGGGACCTGTCCCCCGAGGACGCGCAGCTGCTGAAGTTCACCACCGACCTCATCGCGCTGCGAAAGAACCATCCGGTCTTCCGTCGTCGCCGGTTCTTCGCCGGCCAGCCGGGCAAGGGCGATATCAACCAAGACGACCTCGAATGGCTGACCCCGTCGGCGCAGACGATGCTCGATCGGGACTGGTCGACGACGTATGCCCGCTCGATCATGGTCTATCTCAACGGCGATGCGATCCCGGAGCCCGACTCGCGCGGCCAGAAGATCCACGACGACTCCTTCCTCATTTTGTTCAACGCCGCCGAGGACGCGATCGAGTTCTCGATCCCCGATAAGGAGCCCGGCAAGTCCTGGGAGATCGTCCTCAATACCGAGGCGCCGGATGCCGTGGGCGAGGTCATCGACCCCGGCTCGATGCTGACGGTGCAGTCCCGGTCGGTGATCTATTTGCGTTCCCTTATTCCCAGCGAGGTCTCCGATGAGACGCCGCTTCCCAAGGAGCCGACGGGAGAGGTCCCGCCCGCGCCGGAAATGCGCCAATCGCGATAGCCTCGAGGTATGTCGGCAACGCATACCCACCGTCCTTTGCCCGAGGGGCGCCAGCCGGTCACGACCTACCGACTCCAACTCACGAGCGAGCTCGATTTCGCGGCCGCCAAGGCCGTCCTGCCCTACCTGGCCCACCTCGGGGTGACCGACGTCTACCTCTCCCCGATCCTGCAGGCCGCGCCGGGCTCGACCCACGGCTATGACGTGGTCGACCACTCCCGCATTTCCGCGGAGCTCGGCGGCCGGGCGGCCTTCGAGGACTTCTCCCGCGCCGCGCACGAGGCGGGGATGTCGGTGCTCGTCGACCTCGTCCCCAACCACATGGCCGTGCCGACCCCCGCGTGGCACAACCGCGCCCTGTGGTCGGTGCTGAAGGACGGCCACGACTCACCGTATGCCCAGTGGTTCGACGTCGACTTCGGCGACGACGGCCTCATCATGCCGGTGCTGGGCGAGCGCATCGGCGAGGCGCTCGGCTCCGGCAATCTCACGGTCGACACCGAGGTCATCGAAGGCGAAGGCAACGACCCCATTGCGGTGTTGCGCTACTTCGATCACGTCTTCCCGATCCGCGCCGGCACGGAACACCTGCCACTGGCCGAACTCGTCGACCGGCAGCACTATCGCCTCGCGTATTGGAAGGTCGCCGACAAAGAGCTGAACTATCGCCGCTTTTTCGACGTCGGCACCCTGGCCGCGGTGCGCGTCGAGATCCCGGAGGTCTTCGACGCGACGCATGCGCTGCTCCTCGAGCTCTTCGAGGCCGGTTTCATCAACGCCTTTAGGATCGATCACCCCGATGGGCTCGCCGACCCGCAGGGCTATTTCGCGCGCCTGTGGGAGGCAACCGGCGGCGCCTATATCGTCGCGGAAAAGATCCTCGAGGGTGACGAAGTCCTGCCGAGCTCCTGGGACGTGGCGGGCACGACGGGTTATGACGCCGCCTGGCGCATCGGCGGCGTCCAGGTCGATAGCCACGGCCAGGGCGATATGGCCCGCATCATGACCGAGCTGACCGGGGATCTGCCGGGCACGCTCGACGAGATCATCGAAGCATCCAAGCGCGAGATCATCGACGGCTCGCTCGGCGCCGAAATGCAGCGCCTGGCCGAACTCGCCGCCGACATCTGCCACGACGATATTCGGCTGCGCGACCACACGCGCGCCGCGATCCTTACCTGCCTGCGCGAGCTCGTCATCGGCATCGACCGATACCGCGCCTACGTGCGTCCCGCCCCCGCGGGTGAGCCGTGGCCGCCGATGGAGACCGACGATCGCGCCACCCTGGACCGGGCGGACGAGCGCGCACGCCGCCACCTCTCCACCGACCAGCTCCAGACCCTCGAGGTCCTGCTCGACCTGCTGAGCGGCGCGGAGGCTGGCAGCGCGGGACGCACCCACGAGCAGCGGCGTGCCGAACTCGCGGTGCGTTTCCAGCAGGTGTGCGGCGCCGTGACTGCGAAGGGTGTCGAGGACACCGCCTACTACCGGTGGAGCCTACTCATCTCGCTGACTGAGGTCGGCGCCGACCCGCACTCCTTCGGCTACCACCCCGACGATCTGTTCGCGTGGGCGCAGCGCCACGGCGCTAGCCACCCGGTGTCGATGACGCTCGGGACGACGCACGATACGAAACGCGGCGAGGACGTGCGCGCCCGCATCTCGGTGCTCTCCCAAGACGTCGTCGCCTGGCGCACGATCCTGCAAAACCACGGCCATCTGCTCGACGGAGTCCATGGCCGGCTGAAGAACATCATCTGGCAGATCCTGTTCGGCACGCTGATCGAATCCGACCCGATGACGCCCGAACGCCTCGCCGCGTTCGTCACGAAGTCGGCGCGCGAACAAAAAGACGTCACCTCCTGGACGCGGGTCGATGAGGAGACCGAAGCCACGACGATCGCTGCGGCGCAGGCGGCGCTTGCCGATGAGGACCTGCAGGCCGACCTCGCGGCGCTCAACCAGCATCTCGCAAGCGGCATCCGCACGGCGATCCTCGCGTCGAAGGCCGTGCAGCTCTCGCTCGTTGGCGTCGCGGATATCTATCAGGGCAGCGAGGTCCTGCGCTCCTCGCTCGTCGATCCCGACAATCGCCGTCCCGTCGATTTCGCGGGCCTTTCCGACCTGCTCACCGAGCTCGATGCCGGACGCCGGCCCGCTACCCTCGATGAGGAAAAACTCTGGATCACAGCCTGCCTTGCGCGGCTGCGCCGCGAGCTTCCCGATCCGTTCCTGTCCGGCATCCTCGCGCCACTGCCCACAACGACGACCCTCGCGCTGGCCTACACCCGCGGGGCTGACGAACAGGTCGCCGTCGTCGCCCAGCGTCTCGGGCATCGCGCCGAGAAGCGCGGCGGCCTGCGCAACCATGTCGTCGTCCTGCCCGAACGCCCCGTCACCGATGTGCTGACCGGACGCAGCTATCCGGGCGGACGCACCCTGCTCGCCGAGCTCTTCGCGCACTATCCCGTAGCGGTCCTCAAAGCGACGGAAGGTTAAACCATGACGCTCCCCGTGGACGTGTGGGCGCCGCACGCAACACGCGTTGAACTCATCACCGACGACGGCCGATCTGACATGAGCGCCGAGGACAACGGCTGGTTCACCGCAAGCCTGCCGGCCGGCACGCGTTACTCGTTCTCCCTCGACGGCGGCCCGGCCCGCCCCGATCCGCGCTCGGCTTTCCAACCCGAGGGCGTACATGGCCCCTCCGAAGTCGTCGATGCCGCCGCCTACGCGTGGCACTCCGGCGCCGAGATTGGTATCGATGCCCTCACCTCGGTCATGTACGAGCTGCACGTTGGCACGTTCACCGAGGCCGGCACGCTGCGCTCCGCGATCGAGCGACTGGACCACCTTGCTGACCTCGGCATCACGATGATCGAACTCATGCCGATCGCCGCCTTCCCCGGCAAGGCCGGCTGGGGGTATGACGGCGTGGGACTGTGGGCCGTCCATGAGGCCTACGGCGGACCGACCGCCCTGCAGGAATTCGTCGACGCCGCCCACACCCGCGGCATCGGGGTGTGCCTCGACGTCGTCTACAACCACCTCGGACCGTCGGGCAATTACCTCGCCGAATTCGGCCCGTATTTCACCTACGCCCACCACACGCCGTGGGGCCAGGCCATCAACCTCGATGGGCCCGGCTCGCGGCACGTGCGCGACTTCATCATCGACTCCGCGCTGCGCTGGTTCACCGACTTCCGCATCGATGCGCTCCGCCTTGACGCCGTTCACGCGCTCATCGACGACTCCGAATACCACCTGCTCGCCGAGCTTTCCGATCGCGTCGACGAGCTCCGCGAGGAAACCGGCCGGCCGCTGCGCCTCATCGCCGAATCCGACCTCAACGACGTCACGACGATCACGCCTACGCGCCGCGGCGGCTACGGGATGGATGCCCAGTGGGACGACGATATCCACCACGCGCTGCATGCCTGGCTCACCGGGGAGCGCCACGGCTACTATGCCGACTTCGGCGAGTCCTCGACCCTCGCCAAGGCCCTGACCGAAGTCTTCGTCCACAACGGCACGTTCTCCTCCTTCCGCGGCAAGCACTGGGGCACCCCCGTCCCCGCCGATGTCGACCCGAGGCGATTTGTTGCCTTCACCGAAAACCATGACCAGGTCGGTAACCGCGGCATGGGCGACCGCCCGAGCGAACGCCTGCCCGCCCCGCTCGTCGCCGGCGGCGCCGCGCTACTGCTGCTCTCCCCCTTTACCCCCATGCTGTTCATGGGCCAGGAATGGTCGGCCTCGACGCCGTTCCCGTTCTTCACCGACTATGCCGAAAACGAACTCGCGCACGCCATCCGGGAGGGCCGCCGCCGCGAATTCGCCGAACACGGCTGGACGGACCTGTACGGCCCGGACGCCGCTGTCCCCGACCCGCAAGACCCGGCGACGGTCACCTCCGCCGTCCTGCCATGGGACGAGCGCGAAACCGGGATCCACGCCCGCATGCTCGCCTGGTTCACCTCGCTCATCGCCCTGCGACGCGAGACCTTCGGCGATGGCGAGACGGAACACGTCATCACCCCCTCCTATGGCGATCACTGGTTTGCGATGCGTCGCGGCCCGCTAATCGTCATCCTCAACCGCGGCGAGGACCCGGAGACGATCGAGGTCGCCGATGGGCACATCGTGCAGGCCTTTACCGCCGACGACACGGACGCGACCACGACGAGGACCGATGTCACCGTGCCCGCCCGCTCCAGCGTCATCTTGCGGATCGGCGCGCCTACGCCCCGGTGGCGCACCCGTGTCCTAGTCTGACGATGTGACCGAACCTCTTGCCCCCAGCGATTTTCGTGCAGCACTCGCCTCGCTGCGCGGTCATCAGCTGCGGCCGGAGATCGCGCTGACGGAGATTCCGGGGCCGACGCGCCTCGCGCCCTATGCCGCCGCACTCAGTGCCGAAGTCCTCACCGACGACGATGAGCTCGCGGGCCACGGCCGGTTCGTCATCCTCTACGACCCCGACGGGCAACCCGCCTGGCACGGCGACTTCCGCATCATCGTCCTCGTGAAGGCGCCCATGGACTCCGAGGTCGCCGACGACCCACTGCTCGGCGAGGTGGGCTGGTCGTGGCTGACCAGCGCGCTCGATGACCAGGGCGCCGGCTATCACCACCTGTCGGGAACCGTCACGCGGGTACTGTCCGAGACCTTCGGCGGTCTCGAACTGTCTGATCAAGACATCGAGATGGAGATCCGCGGCTCGTGGACGCCCGTCACGAGCGATCTTGGCCCTCACCTGCAGGCATGGCTTAACCTAGTAGAGATCTCCTGTGATCTCGTTCCAATTCCCCGAATTATTCCGCCGTCAGGACTATGAGCGAAACTGAGCTGCCCCTCCTTTCCGTTCCTCGCAACGGTGTCCCCGACGTCATGACGGAAGAGGCCGAGCTCGCCGACTATATTGCGAAGCTCAAGCGCGGCAAAGGGCCGCTCGCGGTCGATACCGAACGCGCCTCGGGCTTTCGCTACACCTCCGATGCCTACCTCGTTCAGGTGCGCCGCGAGTGCGCCGGCACGGCCCTCATCGATCCCGAATTCCTGTTCGACCTGTCATCCCTGTCCAATGCGATGGCCGATGTCACGTGGGTGCTGCACGCGGCCTCCCAGGACCTGCCGTGCCTCAACCGCCTCGGGATGCGACCAAAGACGATTTTCGACACGGAACTCGCCGCGCGGCTGCTCGGCGATCCCAAGGTCTCCCTCGGAGCCGTCGTCGAGCGCGAACTCGGCATCCGCCTCGCCAAGGAGTTCTCCGCCGTCGACTGGTCGCAGCGGCCCCTGCCCCATGACTGGCTGATCTATGCGGCGCTCGACGTGGAGTTGCTCGATGAGGTCATGGAACGCCAGGTCGCGCGCCTAAAAGACGCGAAGAAGCTGTCGTGGGCCGAAGAAGAATTCGAATACGTTCGCACGCTCGAGCCCCCGGCCCCGAAACCGCATCAGTGGCGGCGGATTTCTCGCCTGTCTGAACTCAAGAGCGGCCGCCAGCTAGCCGCGGCCCGCGAACTGTGGCGGGAGCGCGACCGCCTCGGCCAAGAGACGAACACGTGCCCCTCGCGGCTGCTGCCCGACCGCATGGTGATCTCAATCGTCAAGGCGAATCCGCGTAACTCGCGCCAGATCAAGAAGATGTCAGGGCTGCGCCATCGCCGGCTCGCCGAGAACTGGCATGACGCGCTCGAACGCGCCCGCGCCCTGCCCGCGGATGAACTGCCGAGCAAGCGCGGCTCAGGCAATCCGGGCTTGCCCGATCACCGGCGCTGGAGCCAGTCCCATCCGGAGGCCGCCGAGCGGCTCGCCGCGATCCGCGCCGTCGTTGCCGAGGTCGGCGAGCAACACAACGTCCCGGCCGAGAACATGCTGCTCCCGGCGCATCAGCGCCTGCTTGCCTGGGTGGAATTCCCCGCGACCCCGGCCGCGGTACGAGCCGCCCTCGATGAGATGGGCAGCCGCTCCTGGCAGATCGCGCTGCTGTCCGCCCCGCTTGCCGAGGCGCTGCGCAAACTCTAGCGATCCAGGCCCGGCCGGTCGGCCTTCGTCGGCGGGTGGTGGCGCAGGAACTTGCGCCACTGGTTGACATAGGCGGCGAGCACGTATCCCCACCGCTTCGGGCTGCGCTCAGACGTATTGAACAGCGGGCTCGCGACGCGGCCGGACGCGACAAGCCGCGCGATGCGCGCCCGCTCCCCGGGCGTGTACATCATGAGCAGGCTGATCGGTACGACCGTGTACAGGCCTTCCTTTGCCACCGTGTAGCGCCGATCGATGACCTCCCCGGCAACATAGTCGCGCAGATAGAACTCGACGGGGTTCGCGCCGACGGCCGTGAGGTAGTGGTGGGCGCGGCCGAGCCGGGCGTTCATCTCGAAGATCATCGGGACGCCCGTGCGCGGGTCGACCTTGATGTCGAAACAGGCGAAACCGTGCCAGCCGAGTTCTTCCACGATCCGGCTCGCGTGCGCGATGATGTCCTCGTCGATCTCGGTGATGATCGCTGCCGAGTTACCGATCGCGCTCGGGGCGTGCTCTTCGAGCAGGACGCGGCCGAGCCCCGCGAAGACGACCTTGCCGCCTGCCTGGCAATAAAGGTTCAGCACGCGCATCTGCGAGTCGGGTCCGGGGATGTATTCCTGCAGCAGGAAGTCACCTGCATAGCCGGCGGCGTCCGCGGCCGTGAGTGCTGCCTGCGCCTCGGCGGGCGAGGCAAACGTAAAGACCTTCTTCTTCCCCGCAAATTCGACCTCGTGATAGGCGGGCGTATCGGTTGCCTTCGCGACGATCGGGTACGTGATCGCCTCTCCATCGGCGGGGATCGGGCCGCCCGGGGCACGCACGACGCTGCGCGGATGCGGGATCCCGAGGGCGACGCACAGCTCGGTGAAGCTCGCCTTATCCGTCGCGCGGGCAACGGTAGCTTTGTCGGGATAGGGCACGATGAAGCGCTCGGGCAGGTCATCGCGCAGCGCGATCAGGCTCTCGACGTTCCAGTCCGCGCTCGCGACCGCGAAAATATGGTTTGCGTTCGAGGCGGCCTCGATCTGACGCAGATGGCGCAGAAGGACCTCGTGGTCTTCCATCTGCGGCTCGACGATCAGGCGCGCGATCGAGGAATCGCGCACGATCCCGCCTCCGAACGCGGAGATGATCGTCGGTCTATTACCGGTCGCCTGAAAGAACGCACGAGCCACGGAATAGGCGCCGATATCGCCACCGAGGACGACGGCGGTGACGGAAGAGTAATCCTGCATAGCTCTATTTCTAGTACACGTCAAGGCCGCGGGCGGCGAAGACCTGGCGGACGGCGGCCGTTTGCTCCGCTGAGGGCGGCTCCGTGTCAGATAGCTGATAGTCCAGCCCGAGGCTCGCCCACTTATCGCGCCCCATCTGGTGGAAGGGCAGGACCTCGACGCGGTGGACGGATCCCCAGCGCGCGACCTGATCGGCGACGCGTTCGACGTTCTCGGGCGCGTCGGTCAGGCCCGGGACGAGCACGAAGCGGATCCACATCGCGACCGCGTTATCGTTCAGCCGGTTTCCGAATGCGATCGTCGGCGCGAGGTCGCGGCCCGTGACCGACTTATAGGTTTCGGGGATGCCCGATTTGAAGTCGAGCAGGACGAGGTCGAGGTTGTCGAGCATCTCGTCACTCGCGTTCGCTCCGAGGAAGCCGGAGGTGTCGATCGCGGTATGGATGCCGAGTTGTTTGCAGCCGGCGAGCAGGCGGGAGAGGAACGCGGGCTGCATGAGGGGCTCTCCCCCGGAGAACGTGACGCCGCCGAGCGTTGCGTTAAAGACGGGCCGGTAGCGGGTGATCCGCTCCAGCAGGTCATCGGTGCGCACCGCCTCCCCGTCGCGCATCTTCAGCGTGTCGGGGTTGTGGCAATACAGGCACCGCAGGGGGCAGCCGGCAAGGAAGACGGTGAGCCGGGTTCCGGGTCCATCGACCGCGGTGACGAGCTCCCAGGAGTGTAAGGAGCCGATCTCGCCGGCGCGTACGGCGGCGAAGTGCTCGGAACGGCTCATCGCCTCCGCGGCGTCGATACCGGCAAGTCCGGCCGAGCCGCGGAGGCGAGGGACGTCCTCGCCGGCGGGCTCGAGCCGGACTTCTCCGGTCACGCCATCGCCGGCGATGCCGCCGTGAGGATGGGTCATGTGTCCCTACATAGAACCGTGGAACGTCCGCGAGATGACGTCGAGCTGCTGCTCGCGCGTCAACCGCACGAAGTTCACGGCGTAACCGGACACGCGGATGGTGAGCTGCGGGTACTTCTCCGGGTTTTCCATCGCGTCATACAGCGTGTCCCGGTTCAGGACGTTGATGTTGACGTGGAAGCCCTCGGAGCCCATGTAGGCATCGAGCAGACCAACGAGGTTCTTCACCTGCTCGTCCTCGGTGCGGCCGAGGCCGGAGGGGACGACGGTGTTGGTCAGCGAAATGCCGTCCTGCGCCTCGGAGTACGGCAGTTTCGCGACCGACAGGGCCGAGGCCAGCATGCCGTGGGTGTCGCGGCCGTTCATCGGGTTGGCACCCGGGGCGAACGGTTCGCCGGCACGGCGCCCGTCGGGTGTGTTGCCGGTGTGCTTGCCGTAGACGACGTTCGAGGTGATCGTCAGCACCGACTGGGTGTGCACCGAGTTTCGGTAGGTCGGCAGCGCGCGGATCTTTTCCATGAAGGATCCGACCAGCTCGACGGCGATCGAGTCGACGCGATCATCGTCGTTGCCGAACTTCGGGAAGTCGCCTTCGACGAGGTAGTCGACGACGAGGCCGCGCTCGTCGCGCACCGGGGTGACGGACGCGAACTTGATGGCGGACAGGGAGTCGGCCGCGACGGACAGGCCGGCGATGCCGCAGGCCATCGTGCGCAGGATCTCCTTGTCGTGCAGCGCCATCTCGATGCGCTCGTAGGAGTACTTGTCGTGCATGTAGTGGATGCAGTTCAGCGCATCGACGTAGGTCTTGGCGAGCCAGTCGAGCAGGTGATCGAACTTGGCGCGCACATCCTCGTAGTCGAGGACGCCTTCGCCGACGGGTTCGCTCGCGGGCGCGACCTGCTTGCCGCTCGTCTCGTCCTTACCGCCGTTGATGGCGTACAGGAGGGCCTTGGCGAGGTTGACGCGCGCTCCGAAGAACTGCATCTGCTTGCCGATCGCCATCGCCGAGACACAGCACGCGATGCCGGCGTCATCGCCCCAGGAGGTGCGGATGAGCGTGTCGGACTCGTACTGGATTGCGGAGGTGTCGATCGAGACCTTGGCGCAGAACTTCTTGAAGCCTTCGGGCAGCTCGGGCGACCACAGCACGGTCAGGTTCGGCTCGGGGGCCGGACCGAGATTGTACAGGGTCTGGAGCATGCGGAAGGAGTTCTTGGTGACGAGCGTGCGGCCGTCGTTGCCGATGCCGCCGATGGACTCGGTGACCCAGGTCGGGTCGCCGGAGAACAGTTCGTCGTATTCCGGGGTGCGCAGGAAGCGGACGATCCGGAGCTTGATGACGAAGTCGTCGATGAGTTCCTGGGCGCGTTCTTCGGTGATCTCGCCGTTGGCGAGGTCGCGCTCGATGAACACGTCGAGGAAGGTCGAGGTACGGCCAAGGCTCATCGCCGCGCCGTTTTGCTCCTTGACGGCAGCGAGGTAGGCGAAGTAGAGCCACTGGATCGCTTCGTGAGCGTTCTTGGCCGGGCCGGAGATGTCGTAGCCGTAGGACGCGGCCATCTGCTTGAGTTCCTGTAGCGCGCGGATCTGCTCGGTGTTTTCCTCGCGATCGCGGATGATGTCCTCGGTGGAGCGGACCTTGTCAAGCACGCAGCGCTCGGCCTGCTTGGCCTCGATGAGGCGGTCCACGCCGTACAGGGCGACGCGGCGGTAGTCGCCGATGATGCGGCCGCGGCCGTAGGCATCGGGCAGGCCGGTGACGATGTGGGCGGAGCGGGCCTTGCGCACATCGGGCGGGTAGACGTCGAAGACGCCCTGGTTGTGGGTCTTGCGGTACTTGGTGAAGATATCGCGGACGACCGGATCGACTTCGTAGCCGTAGGTCTTCAGTGCGCCTTCAACCATGCGCCAGCCACCGTAGGGCATGATGGCGCGCTTGAGCGGAGCGTCGGTCTGCAGGCCGACGATGAGTTCCTCGTCCTTGTCGATGTAGCCGGGGGCGTGGGCGGTGATGCCGGCGGGCGTGTGTGGATCGACGTCGTAGACGCCCTTTTTACGCTCTTCCGGGAACATTTTGGAGAGCTCGTCCCAGATGTGGGTGGTGCGCTCCGTCGCGCCGGAAAGGAAATCAGCTCCACCTTCGTAGGGCGTGTAGTTGCGCTGGATGAAGTCACGAACGTCGATCGAATCGTTCCAGCGTCCCGTAGTAAAACCGCGCCAAGCTTCGGGGATGGTATCGGCGGCGGCGGTTTCGGTAGCCACGAGCGGGCCTCCTTCGGTATTCGGTTACTACCCCTCTACCGTAACGAATCGGTCACAAAAGCCAGGGGACTTTCGACCGATTCGACCGGTGTCCTCACTCACACCGTTGTCCGTAATAGTCTCCGAGAACATCGGCTCGCAGCCTTTCGAAGTCCCCGGTCGTGATGGATTTGCGGATCCGATCGACCAATGTCAGCGTGAAATGCTCGTTGTGAATCGTCGCGAGCGTCGACCCCACCATCTCTTTGGCCTTAAACAGGTGGTGAAGGTAGGCGCGCGTGTAGTTCTCACACGTGTAGCACGTGCAGGTCTCGTCGATGGGGACGAACGCCGTCCGGTTTTCGCTGCGCAGCAGATTCGTGCGGCCCGTGCGCGTGTAGACCGCCGAGGTGCGGGCGACCCGCGAGGGCGAGACGCAGTCGAACGTGTCAGCGCCGACGGCGATCGCGTTGAAAAGGTCATCGGGCTCGGAGATTCCGAGCAGGTGGCGCGGCCGGTCCTCCGGCAGTTCTTCTGTCACCCAGCGCACGATCGTCGCGAGGTTTTCTTTCTCGAGCGCACCCCCGATGCCGAAGCCCGGGAAGTGCGCGCCGTCGACCTCCATCGCCCCCAGATCGCGGGCGGCCTTGCGGCGCAGGTCCTCGTATTGGGCGCCCTGGATGACGCCGAACAGAAGCTGGCGTGGCCGATCCGGGTGGGCGGCCATGAGGCGCGTGTGCTCGCGCAGGCTGCGGATCGCCCACAACCGGGTGCGCTCGAGCGATTCGACCTGGTAGTCGTAGCTGTTGAGCAGCGTCGTGAGCTCGTCGAAGGCAAAGATGATGTCGGCACCGATGGCGTGCTGGACCTGCATCGAGACCTCGGGCGTGAAGCGGTGCTTCGTCCCGTCGCGGTGCGAGGTAAACCAGACGCCGTCATCGTCGACCTGGGCGCGCCGGCTCTTGTCCTCGGCGACGTCCGTGTCGGCGTTGGCTTTGCCCGCGAACTGGTCGGACAGGACCTTCTTAAAGCCGGAGCCGAGCGAGAGCACCTGGAAGCCGCCGGAGTCGGTATACGTCGGTCCGGGCCAGTTCATGAACCGTCCCAGTCCCCCGGCCGCCTCGACGACCTCGTGGCCCGGCTGCAGGTAGAGGTGGTAGGCGTTGGCGAGGACCGCCTGCGCTCCGAGGGAGGCAATCGTCTCGGGCAGGACCGCTTTGATCGTCGCCTGGGTCGCGACGGGAATGAACGCGGGGGTCTGAATATCGCCGTGCGGCGTGTGGATCGTGCCTGTGCGCCCGCCCGTAGCGAGCCGCTCGCCTACGGTAAAGACCTCGCTCATTGGTACTCTCCCACTCGGTAGCGCTTAAAGAGGCCGATCACCCGGTAGGTCACCGGCAGCAGGAGTGCCTCCAGGCCCACCTTGTAGGCGAACCCGACGACGATGTAGTTCACGAGATTGCCACTCGATAGGGTGCCCGCGAAGGCGATCGTGCAAAAAATAATCGTATCGGCGGCCTCACCGACCACCGTCGAGCCGAGCAGACGGGCCCACAGGTTCTTTTCGCTGCGGCCCTTCATCCAGGTCAGGACCCAGGCGTTGAGATACTGCCCGACGAGATAGCCCGCGAGCGAGGCGGCGACGATGCGCGGCACAAAACCGAGGACCGCGGCGAAAGCTTCCTGGTTCTGATAGTCCGCCGCGGGCGGCGCGATCTGGACGAGATACAGCGTGAGCGACGCGACGATCGAGACGACGAACCCGAGGATGATCGCGCGCTTGGCACGGGCAAAGCCGAAGACCTCCGCGAGCACGTCGCCGAGGATATAGGTGAGCGGAAACAGGATCGCTCCCCCATCGAAAATCAGCTGCAGGCCGCCGAGATCAAGCTGGATAAGTTTCGTCGCCGAGATATTCGACAGCAGCAAAAATCCGACGAATAGCGTGACGACGACGTCATAGCGCAGCGCGGCAGGAGGCGGGGCTACCGTGTGCTCCCGCATGTCAGTAACGCTCATGCGTCGGTTCCCACGGACGCGACGATCGCTTCCGGAGTCAGTCCGAAATCCTCGATCAGCTGGGCGCGTGAGGCCGTCGTGTGGAAGTCCTTCGGGATGCCGAAGCAGGCGACCTGCGTCGCGCTGCCGCGCCGCGCGAGCTCATCGCGCAGGCTGTCGCCGATGCCACCGTCGACGAGACCGTCTTCAATATGCACAACGAGGTCGGCCGCGCTCGCGAGATCGATGAGGGTTGGCGAATGTGGCAGGACCCAGCGCGGGTCGACGACAGTGACGTGCTCGCCGCGCCCGGCCAGCGTCTTACCGACGGCGACCGCGGTCGGCGCAAACGGACCAAGGCCCACGACGAGGACGCGGCGGGCGCCCTCCTCGCCCTGCGCTTCCGACAGCACGTCGACGCGATCATAGCCTTCGCCGATCGAGCGCTGCGCCGGCAGCGCCTCGGGCAGCGAGCCCTTCGGGTAGCGCACGAGCGTCGGCCCGCCGTCTTCGTCGAGCGCCTCGTGGAACTGGGCGACAAGCTCATCGCCATCGCGCGGCACGGCGACCCGGATGCCCGGTACCGTACGCATGAGCGCGAGATCCCACATGCCGTTGTGCGAGGCGCCGTCATCGCCCGTGATGCCCGCGCGGTCGAGCATGAACGTCACCGGCGCCTTGTGCAGCGCCACGTCCAGGAGCAGCTGGTCATAGGCGCGGTTGAGGAACGTCGCGTAGACGGCAAAGACCGGGTGCATGCCACCAAACGCGAGGCCCGCGGCGGACGTCACGGCATGCTGCTCGGCGATGCCGACGTCAAAGACACGGTCGGGGAATTCCTCGCGCATCGGCGCAAGGCCCACGGGGTGCAGCATCGCCGCGGTGATCCCGACGACGTCGGCGCGTTTGCGCGCGACCTTCACCATCTCTTCAGCGAAAACCGACGTCCAGCCGAAGCGCGACGGCGCGACCGGCAGGCCGGTTTCGGGGTGGATAACGCCGACGGCGTGGAAGCGGTCGGCGACGTGGTTTTCCGCATGGCGGTAGCCGCGCCCCTTTTCCGTGATGACGTGCACGAGGACCGGACCGCCGAACGCCTTGGCGCGCGTGAGCGCGAACTCGACCGCGATCGGATCGTGTCCGTCAACCGGGCCGATGTACTTGATGCCGAGGTTTTCGAAAAAGCCCTGCGGCGCGATGACGTCCTTGACGCCCTTTTTCAACCCGTGCAGCGCGTCATAGGCCATGTTACCGGGAGTGCCGCCCTTCTTCAGCGTGCGCTTGCCCCAGTCGAGGAACTTTTCGTACCCGCGCGCCGTGCGCAGCGCGTCGAGGTGATGGGCGAGGCCACCGATCGTCGGCTCATAGGACCGGCCATTGTCGTTGATGACGACGA
Organism: Bowdeniella nasicola; assembly: GCF_001907295.1. GTDB lineage: Bacteria > Actinomycetota > Actinomycetes > Actinomycetales > Actinomycetaceae > Bowdeniella > Bowdeniella nasicola. The sequence goes on along the minus strand of NZ_MQVR01000005.1, from coordinate 17,186 downwards.
TAAGGCGCGTGTCGTCCTCGTCGGCGATTGTATTGAGCGCCTCCCAGGACATGCCGCCGGTCAACGCGCCATCGCCGATGACGGCGACGACGCTGCGATCGGTCAGGCCCTTGATGCGGTTGGCGCGGGCGATCCCCTCGGCCCACGACAGCGCCGTCGAGGCGTGCGAGTTTTCGACGATGTCGTGAATGGATTCGCTACGCGCCGGGTAGCCGGAGATCCCGCCGCGCTTGCGCAGCGCCGAAAAATCGGTGCGGCCCGTCAAAATTTTGTGCACATAGGACTGGTGGCCGGTGTCGAATACGAGCCGGTCCTTCGGCGAGTCAAACACCCGGTGCAGGGCGATCGAAAGCTCCACGACGCCGAGGTTCGGCCCCAGGTGTCCGCCGGTCTTGGAGACCGCATCGACGAGGAATTCGCGAATCTCTTCCGATAGTGCGCGCAGTTCGGAAGGCGTCATCCTGCGTAGGACGTCGATTGACGTCAACCGGGATAGTTGGCTCATTTCTCTCCTCGCACGCGCGGCATACTTCGACCTCCCACTCTATGACGATTTGGGAAGCGCTGCGCCATACAATGGGAGCTATGACGACCACCACGATGCCGTATGGCGCCTGGCCCTCGATTCTTTCGCTTGAAGCCCTCACCGCGTCAAAGACGACGCTCGGCGATCCGCTCCTAACCGAGACCGGATTGGTGACGACGAAAACCGGCAGCGACGGAATCACGCGACTCGCCGTTGAGCGCGATGGCCACCTGATCGAAATCCCCTTGCACGACGAGACCGGAAAAGAAATCTCGATCGGCTCGCGCGTGCACGAATACGGCGGTCCCGCCCTCGCGATCGAAGGGAGCGACGTCATCGTCTCTAACCGCGACGACGGCCGCCTCTACCGCGCGCCGCTCGCCGCCGAGCCCGGCGCGTCGGCGAGCCCCATCACGCCCGATGATGGCTGGCGCTACTGCGACATCAGCGCCGTCGACGGCCACGTCATCGCCGTCGCCGAAATCTACGACAACTCGCGCGCCGATGGCTACCCGCGTCACGCCATCGTCGATATCGACTGCGCCGACCTCGAGCGCACCGTGCTGTACGACGGCGCCGACTTCATCGCCGGGGTGCGCCTTTCCCCCTCCCGCGAGCGCATCACCTGGTTCGAATGGGAGCTCGGCCAGATGCCGTGGGATGACACCCGCATCATGCTCGGCGAACGCTTCGAGACGAGCATCAAGGAGATCACGCGCATCGATTCCGGCACGTCTGCGGCGGTGTTCCCGATGTTCGTGACCGACGATGACCTCCTGTTCATTGACGACCTTTCCGGCTGGTGGAATATCTACCGCGCCGAGCTCGGGCCCCAGGTTCGGCTGCGCACCGTGCACCCGGCCGAGGCCGAATTCGCCGATCCCGCGTGGGTGATGCAAAGCCCCTATACCGTCCTCGATGAGGAGCACGTCCTCGTCAAGTGGAGGGCCGACGGCCAGGGACATATCGGCTCGCTCGCGTGGCGCACCGGCGAGCTCGAGGAATGGCTCATCGGCTACGACCCGCTCGGCACGCCCGCCTGCCTCGACGACCGCGTCGCGATCCTCGCCGGCTCTGCCACCCAGTCCCCCGTCGTCCTCAACATCGACCTGCCGCACGCCCGCACGCGCGTCGTCGCGACCTCCGAAAAAGACGCACTGCCCGAAGAGTGGATCTCGCTGCCCGAGCCGATCAGCTGGGAAACGCCCGAGGTCGATGGCCTGCCCGCGCACGAGGCCTACGGCTACTTCTATTCCCCGCACCACCCCGAGGTCACGGCTCCGGAAGGCGAGAAGCCCCCACTCATCGTCATGGTCCATGGCGGGCCGACCTCCTCGACGTGGCCCGTGCTGCGCGATGGCATCCAGTTTTGGACCACGCGCGGCTTCGCCGTCCTCGACGTCGACTACGCGGGCTCCAGCGGCTACGGCCGCGCCTACCGCGACCTACTCGTCGGCCAGTGGGGCGTCATCGACAATGCCGATATCGCCGCCGGCGTGCGCTTCCTCGCTGACTCCGGCCTCATCGATCAGAACCGCGCGGTTATCCGCGGCGGCTCCGCGGGCGGCTACGCCGTGCTGCGTGCCCTGTCGACTTCCGACGTGTTCGCCGCCGGGACCTCCCTGTACGGCGTCGCCGACCTCGAGCTGCTCGCCAAGGAGACGCACATATTCGAGGCGCGCTACCTCGATGGCCTCATCGGCGCCTACCCCGAGGACCGCGACACCTACCGCGACCGCTCCCCGATCCACCACCTCGACGCGATCACCGCGCCCGTCCTGCTGCTGCAGGGCGAGGACGACAAGGTCGTACCGCCCAGCCAGGCAACGGTCATCCACGATGCCCTGCACGCGGCCGGCCAGCGCGTCGCGCTGCGGATGTACCCGGGCGAGGCGCACGGCTTCCGCACCGCCGATGTGAAGAAGGACGCGGCCGCGACCGAGCTCGCGTTCTACGGCGACGTCCTCGGGTTTAAGCCGCACGGGATCGAAGCCGCCGTGCCCTGGAGCTAGGCGCGCATGTCGGCACCGATCACTCCACCGTCTCCGCCGGTTCGGCGGATTCGATCGCTGCTGACCCATCACCGCAGTGCCTTCGCGGCGCTGTGCGCCCTCGTCGGGATCTGCGTGGGCCTTTCGGCCGTCGCGTTCCAGCACCTCATCGCGCTGGTCTCGTATCTCATGACGGACTTTCGCGACTATGGCGCCACCGGCGGCGCGTCCCACGGCGCCTACGGTTGGCATCCGGCGTTCGTCATCGCCGTTCCCGTGATCTCCGGCCTCATCTGCGGGATCGCCGTCAACCGCTATTCGCCGTTCGCGCGGCATCATCGCGGGCCTCGCCGGCGTCGCCTTCTCCCGCTCGATCTACGTCATCGACGACCTCATGACGCTCGCCTACCGCGGCCCCGACTGGGCGCGCCCCGCAATCGGCGGCGCGCTCGTCGGCCTCGCGACCGGCGTCTCGACCTTCCTCACGCGCTACACGATCTACACGACGAAACTCGTGCGCCGCGGCGATGTGCTCGATGACCCTGTGGAAAAGACCCTCATCGGGCGTGTGCGCGCCGAGGGTCTCATGGGCCGCGAGCCCGCCATCATCGGCGAGACCCTGTCCATCAAGGACGCGGCCACCGTCGTCCGCGAATCCGGCACCACCGTTGTGCCCGTCGTCGCGACCGACGGCACCTTCCTCGGCACGCTCAGCGCCCTCGCCGTCGCCACCGCAAGCGAACAGGGCATCGACACGTCCCAGCCCGTCACGAGCCTGCAGCTCGGCGACGAACACGTCCGCCGCAGCGAATTCGCCTCCGTCGTCCTGCGCACCCTTCTCGAGGCGGGCGTCGAGGGCATCGCCGTGACCGATGACGACGGCAAACTCATCGGCTGGGTCGCTCAACGCGACCTCGTGCGCCGCATCTACCGCCAGCAGCGCCGTGCCCTCGAACAGGCCGAATCCGAGTCCTCCTGGGGCTCCCGCATGAACGCGCGCATCGCGGAGTTTCGGCGGCATCGCGACTCTCTTGAGGCGCACGACGAGGGGCGGCTCTAGAGTAGGAAGATGGCACGCCTCATCATCGCCGGCGCGTCCGGCTTCCTCGGAACTGCCCTTACCGCGCTGGCGCATGAGCGCGGCTGGGACGTCACCCATCTCGTGCGGCGCGCCCCACGCTCCGCGCGCGAGATCCTGTGGGACCCCGCAGCGGGCAAGCTCCACGCCCCACAGCTCGCGGGCGCGGACGCCATCGTGTGCCTGTCCGGCGCGGGCATCGCGGACCGCCCCTGGACGCCGGGCCGCCAGCGCGAGATCATCGCCTCGCGCATTGAGACCGTTACGCTCCTCGCCGACGCGATCGCGCAGCTTCCCGAGGCCGACCGCCCGCGGGTGTTCGCCTCGGCATCGGCCGTCGGGTTTTACGGCTCGCGCGGCAACCAGATCCTCACCGAAGACTCCCCGGCCGGTCACGGCTGGCTCGCCGAGGTCTGCCGGGCGTGGGAGGCCGCGGCTCTCCCTGTCGCCGATCTGGGCGTGCGCACCCTGCAGCTGCGCACCGGCCACCTCATGGACCGCGCCGACGGTCTGCTCGGCGTCCTCCTGCCTCTCTACCGCTACCGCCTCGGCGCAAAGCTCGGTGACGGCCACCAGTACTTCCCGTCGATCTGGATCAAGGACCATGCCGCGGCGACGCTGTTCGCCCTGGAGCATGATTCGCTGTCCGGCCCGCTTAACGTCGTCGGCCCCGAACCGGTTCCCTTCGAGGTCTGGCACGAAACGCTCCAGGATCTGCTCGGGCGCAGCTCCCCGCTGCCGCTGCCGACGGCCGCGCTGCGGGCCATGGGCGCGATGGGCGAAGAGCTCCTGCTCGCCAGCCAGCGCGTCGTACCTGAGAAGCTGACGGACGCGGGCTTCGTTTTCGAGGCGCCGACCGTGCGCGATATTCTCGCCGCCGCGATTGCAGGTCCCTACGCGACGTAGAACAGGCGCGCGGCTCAATGTCGGTGGTTGCTGCTTGACTTGAGGCATGTCCACAGCACCGGAGCTTCCGCCGATCGCAGGTCCCGCAGGTGACCTCGATCTGAAGCTGCGCCTGGTGCACGACAGCTCGGTGTAGTCCACCGAAGTGCTCATGGAGCTAACGCGAGATTTCGGCCAGCTGGAGGCCCTCGAGCATGCCTCATCCGAGGCCTCGTCGCCCCACTGAAGGACCTCACCACGTCGATGTGGCTCGCGGTCGACTCCGTCCTCGCCAAGCGGCTCGAGCATCTCATGCCCAGCCAGGCGGCGCGGGAAGTCAAGAAGCTCCTCATCGAACTAGCCCCGATGAAGCCGACGCGCAGCACGAGAAGACGGCGGCGTCCCGCGGCGTTTCACGGCCCCAGATCCGCGCCCACGGGATGGCGAGGATCGTGTGCCAGCTCCCCGCCGAGCAGGCGATCGCGCTCGATCGCGCAGAGCATCGCGGACAGCGACACGACCGAGACCGCCGCTGATGCCAGCCGCCTTGAGGTGCCCTGGCTCGACGTTTACGGGCCGATCAGCCCGGCCGTCGCGATCCTGCTGGCCGCCGGAGGCACGTGGCGACGCCTCGTCACCGACACCCTCACCGGCGAGGTCCTCGATATCGGCCGCACCCGGTACCGGCCGCCGGCGGCAATCGCCGATGCCGTCCGAATCAGGGACCGCTTCTGCCGCGGCCCCGGGTGCACGAGGACTCGCAACCTCGAACTCGATCACATCAAGCCCTGGGCCGTCGGCGGCACCACCTCGGTCGCGAACCTCCACCTGTTGTGCAAACGCTGCCACCGCCTCAAGACCACCGAGGCCGCGCGCCTGAGCGCGATCCACGCCGACGGCAGCCGCACCTGGGATATCGGCGGAATCTCCCGGCACGAACCGGTTCGCACGCCGCGCCGCCGACGCTTCCTCGCCCGCCCCAAGGACCCGCCCGATGACGGCGAGCCACCGTTTTAACGAACATGCCAATTGGCCCGGACCGTCGCCGATCCGGGCCACCTGAAAAGTAACGCTCCTACTTCGCGAGCGAACGCAGCACGTACTGCAGGATGCCGCCGTTACGGAAGTATTCCCGCTCTCCGGGCGTATCGATACGCACGCGCGCGTCGAACTCGACGGTGGAGCCGTCTTCCTTCGTCGCCGTCACTTTGACCGTCTTCGGCGTGACGCGGTCGTTCAGTTCGGTGATGCCAGCGATATCGAAGATCTCCGTGCCATCGAGGCCGAGCGAATCCGCGTTCTCGCCATCGGGGAACTGCAGCGGCAGCACACCCATGCCGATGAGGTTGGAACGGTGGATGCGCTCGAAGGACTCGGTGATGACCGCCTTGACACCGAGCAGCGCGGTGCCCTTGGCAGCCCAGTCACGCGAAGAGCCGGAACCGTATTCCTTGCCACCGAGGATCACCAGCGGAATGTCGGCCTCCTGGTAGGCCTGCGACGCGTCGAAGATCGTGTCCTGCTCACCGGAAAGGAAGTTCTTCGTGTAGCCGCCCTCGACACCATCGAGCAGCTGGTTACGCAGCCGAATGTTGGCGAAGGTACCGCGGATCATGACCTCGTGGTTGCCACGACGCGAGCCATAGGAGTTGAAGTCCCGACGCTCCACGCCGTTGTCCTTCAGGTACTTACCCGCAGGCGAGTCGAACTTGATCGCGCCGGCCGGCGAGATGTGGTCCGTCGTGACCGAATCGCCAAGCTTCGCGAGCACGCGAGCCCCCGCGATGTCCTCCACGGGCGTGAGCTCCATCGTCATGCCCTCGAAGTACGGGGGCTTGCGCACGTACGTGGAGTCGGCATCCCAGGCGAAGGTGTCGCCCTCGGGCGTCTGCAGCGAACGCCAGCGCTCATCACCGGCGAAAACGTCGGCATAGTCATCTTCGAACATCTCCTGCGTGATCGAAGAATCCATGACCTCCCGCACCTCATCGGGCGAGGGCCAGATGTCACGCAGGTAGACGTCGTTGCCGTCCTTGTCCTTGCCGAGGGCTTCGGTCTCAAAGTCGAAGTCCATCGTGCCGGCCAGGCCGTAGGCGATGACGAGCGGCGGGGACGCCAGGTAGTTCATCTTGACGTCGGGGTTGATGCGGCCCTCGAAGTTGCGGTTGCCGGACAGCACCGAGACGACCGCGAGGTCGTTGTCGTTGATGACCTGGGAGACCTCTTCGGGCAGCGGGCCCGAGTTACCGATGCACGTGGTGCAGCCGTAGCCGACGAGGTGGTAGCCGAGCGCCTCGAGCGCGGGCCAAAGCCCAGCCTTCTCGTAGTAGTGCGTGACGACCTTCGAGCCGGGCGCCATCGACGTCTTCACCCAGGGCTTCACCTTAAGGCCCCGCTCGACCGCATTGCGGGCGAGCAGCGCGGCGGCGAGCATGACCGATGGGTTCGACGTGTTCGTACAGGATGTGATCGAGGAGATCACGACGGCGCCGTGGTCGAGTTCGGTCTCGGTTCCGTCGGCCATCGTCAGCGGCACGCGCTTGTGCGCGCGCTTCGTCGCCGTCGGGGTTTCGGTCGCGACCTCGGCGGAATCCTCCGAGACGTTCGGAGTGATCGGGTCGGAAGCCGGGAAGGTCTCTTCGATGGCCTCGTCGAGGTCCGTGCCCTCGTCGGCGGCCGCGTAGTTCGACAGCACAGCGGCGAAGGACTCCTTCGCCTCGCTCAGCTGAATGCGATCCTGCGGGCGCTTCGGGCCGGCGATCGACGGGACGACGCTCGACAGGTCGAGCTCGAGGTATTCGGAGTAGGCGGCCTCGCGCGACGGATCGTGCCACAGGCCCTGCTCCTTGGCGTACGACTCGATGAGCTTGACCTGCTCCTCGGAGCGGCCGGTCAGGCGGAAGTAGTCGACGGTGACGTCATCGATCGGGAAGATCGCGGCAGTCGAACCGAATTCCGGGCTCATGTTGCCGATCGTGGCGCGGTTAGCCAGCGGCACCGCTGAGACGCCCTCGCCGTAGAACTCGACGAACTTCCCGACGACGCCGTGCTCGCGCAGCATCTGCGTGATCGTGAGGACGACGTCGGTCGCGGTTGCGCCCGTCGGGATCTCGCCGGTGAGTTTGAAGCCGACGACGCGCGGGATGAGCATCGAGACGGGCTGGCCGAGCATGGCCGCCTCGGCCTCGATACCGCCGACGCCCCAGCCAAGGACGCCGAGGCCGTTGACCATCGTCGTGTGCGAGTCGGTGCCGACGCAGGTGTCGGGGTAGGCGCGCAGCGTGCCGTCGACCTCACGCGTCATGACGCCGCGGGCGAGGTATTCGATGTTGACCTGGTGGACGATGCCGGTGCCCGGCGGGACGACCTTGAAGTCATCGAACGCACCCTGGCCCCAGCGCAGGAACTGGTAGCGCTCCTCGTTGCGGCCGTATTCGAGCTCGACGTTGCGTTCGAACGCGTCCTCGCGACCGAAGACGTCGATGACGACCGAGTGGTCGATCACGAGTTCGGCGGGCGCCAGCGGGTTGATCTTGTCGGGGCTGCCGCCGAGGTCGGCGACGGCCTCCCGCATCGTGGCGAGGTCGACGACGCACGGCACGCCGGTGAAGTCCTGCATGACGACGCGGGCGGGCGTGAATTGGATTTCCGTATCGGGCTCCGCGCTCGGATCCCAGTTGGCCAGCGCCTTGATGTGGTCGGCCGTGACGTTGGCACCGTCTTCGGTGCGCAGCAGGTTCTCCGCGAGGATCTTCAAACTGTAGGGAAGCTTCTCGATGCCCTCAACGGCGTCGAGCCGGAGAATTTCACAGGAATTGCCATCGACGTCGAGCGTGGCGCGGGAGTTAAATGAATCCACCTGGGTCTCCTTTGCGGTCCTGATTTGCCGGGCAGTTCTCACCGAATCGACAAAACTCTCTCGACATCAAGATACTTTATCGACGCGGCGTCGTCCAACCGATACTCCACTACCGTTCTAACACTGCGGCGCACGCCGCGTGTCAGTTCAGCGTGAGTAATGCCGTCGTCTCGAGGTGGTGGGTGTGTTCGAACAGGTCGAAGGGCTCGACCCACTCGAGGCGATAACCGTGACGCATAAAGACGGCGATATCGCGCGCGAGCGCTGCCGGGTCGCACGAGATCATGACGACCGCCGTGGGCTCGGCTTCGGCGAGGATCCGGCAGACCTTCGCCCCGGCGCCGCTGCGCGGCGGATCGAGCACGACGGCATCGATGGGCCGCTCGACGACGAGGGCGGACACGGAGCGCGGATCGATCGATGCGGCGCGGACCTCGACCCAACGCGGCACGTTGCGCTTCGCATCGGCGACGGCGGCCTTATCGCCCTCGACGGTGATGAGGGCGCCGCGCGAGCCGATCGCGTCGGCGATGGGGGCGGAGAAGAGGCCGACGCCGGAAAACAGCTCGAGCACGTTGATACCGGTCGGGTCGCCTACCTCGCCCAGGGCGTCAACAACCTGGTTCGCGAGCAGCGTGGGTGCCGCGCGATGGGCCTGCCAGAATCGGTCGGTCGTGAGGCGGTAGGAATATGTCCGATCCCCCACGCGCACCTCTTCGGTAATCCGCTGTTCCGCGCCCGCGGGGCACACGTGGACATCCCCGCGCGAGGTCGCCACATGGCGAAGCTCGGTGCCACCCGGCGCCATCATGTCGCGCAGATCGGCCAGTTCGGGCACTGCGAGCGGCATGTCGTCGATCGCGACGAGCTCGTTGGAGTGGAACTTGCGCATCGCGGGACGACCCGTGTCGTCGGTGATCGTGCGTAGTCGGGTGCGGCTGCCTTCACCCGGGCGGTACGCGGAGCGGATGGGGCGTCGCACCTCGGTTGCCGCCTCGGCGACGTCCGCTCCCCCAATGCGGCGCAGCGTGTGCGTGAGGACGGCCTCTTTGAACTCGTGCTGGCCCTCGATACTCAGGTGCCCGAGCTCCGCGCCGCCGATATCGTGGCGCTGCGCGGCCGGCCAGACGTGCTCGGTGCGGTGCGGGCTCGGCTCGACGACCTCGATCGCGTCGGCAAACGCCCGAGTCGCGAGCTCTTCGGTGATGCGCACGCGCACAGTTTCCCCAGGCGCGGTATGCCGAACGAAGACGACTTTGCCGCTTTCGACTCGGCCAACGCAGGTGCCGCCATGTGCGACGCCCGTGATCTCAACGAGGGGGTTCATGAGTTCCTTCCTGCCCGGTTTCATCCAGGAGGTATGGCACCGAGGACACGACGATTCCCGGCGTCGAGAGCAGCCGGGATTTCAGGCGTAGCGCGGTGTTGTTATGCAGCAGGTGTCCGCTGAAATTCTTGACGACGAATTCGGGCAGGAAGACGACGATGAGGTCGCGCGGCGACTGGCGACGGATCGAGCGCACGTAGTCGATCACGGGACGCGAGATATCACGATTCGGCGAATCGACCATCGTGAGGTCGATCGGGAGCTCGGCGTCCTCCCAGGCCTTGCGTAGCTTCGCGCTCGCATCCTTATTCGCGGCGACGTGCACGGCCTGCAGTGTCGCCGGGCGGGTCGCGCGGGCATAGGAGATCGCTTGCAGCGCGGGCCGGTTCAGCGCCGAGACGAGCACGATCGCGTGGACTCGCGAGGGCAGCGCGCGGGCCGTGGCCACGTCGGGCACCGCCAGCTGCTCGGCGACGTGGGCGTAGTGAGAGCCGATGCGCGTCATGATGAGGTAGGCCGCGCCGATGAGTACGAGCGTGAGCCACGCGCCGGAGAAGAACTTCGTGATCAGGGTGACCGCGAGGACGAGCGCGGTGAGGACGAAGGCGATCGCGGCGATGACGCGGCGCCGCTTGAGCAGTCGGCGTTCACTCGCTGACGTCGAGATCGACAGAGCGCGGGTGAAGTGACGAACCATCGCGAACTGCGAGAGCGAAAACGACAGGAACGCGCCGACGATATACAGCTGGATGAGGCGCGTGACCTCGGCGCCGAAGACGACGATGAGGGCGATCGAGACGACCGCGAGGACGACGATGCCGCGGGAGAAGACCATCCGGTCGCCGCGCGTATAGAGCTGACGCGGCAGGTAGCTGTCGCGCGCGACGATCGCGCCAAGGACGGGCAGCGCGTTGATCGCGGAGTTGGCGGCGACGACCAGCACGATCGCGGTCGCGGCGACCACGATGATCACGAGCGGGCTCGCGAAGTCGAAGATCGCCGCGGCGAGCTGTGCGATGACGGGATCCTGATTCGCGGAGCTCTCGGGGAGCATCCGCACTCCCGTGAGGCGCGCGAGGAGAATGACGGCCAAGAGCAGCACCGCGGTGATCGCCGCGATGACGACGAGCGTGACACGCGCATTACGCCGCTGCGGTTCGCTGAAGGTATGGACGCGAGTGCTCACGTTCGCCACGGATGTCAGGGCGGCGCAGCCGGACGAGAACACACGCAGAACGAGCATGGCGCCAGCAAACCCCATCAGGCCGGCATCGAGGGTCGATGATCCCGTGAGCTCGAGGCCCGCGCTTGCCGCCGGCGGGAGCGTGCCGAGGGCATAGCGCACTGCACCCACCACCGTCAGCAGCCCGATCGAGGCGAGGTATAGGTAGACGGGAATGGCCAGCACCCGGCCCGATTCGCGCGAGTGGCGCAGGTTCACGAGGGCCAGCGCGATGACGGTCAAGATCGCAATCGGCAGCCTGTAGTCGGCCAGCGCGGGGATAGGGGCAGCGAGATAGTGTGCGGCGGCCGCCACTGATACGGCCACGGTGAGAGCGAAGTCGATGAGCATCGCCGATGCGACGGTGAGCCCAGCGCGCCGTCCCAGGTTCTTCGTCGCGACCTCATAGTCGCCGCCGCCCGTCGGGTAGGCATCGATGTTCTGCCGATACGCCGCCACGACCACCGCCATGACAAGGACGACCGCGAGACCGACCCACGGCGAGATGGCGATCGCGCCGATACCCGCGAGCGCGAGCGTTAAGAGGATTTCGTCCGGCGCATACGCCACGGCCGAGACCATGGTGGGGGCGAAGACGGGCAGCGCCCAGCGTTTCGAGCGCCGCGTCTCGCGCGACCGGTCGGCCGCCAGGGGCTTGCCGAGGAGGAAACGCTGGAGAGCGCTGGGATGAACGGACACGCTTTTCATGCTAGAGCCGATGCCCGCAACATTGGTAACTGTCGCGCAAGGGAGTAGCGTGAGGTGTTGTGCACTTCGTAATCATGGGATGCGGTCGCGTCGGCGCCATGCTCGCGACCTACCTCGACTCGGCAGGCCACTCCGTGGCCGTTATTGACGTGAATTCCGACGCGTTTCGGCGCCTAGAATCCGACTTTTCCGGACAGCGCGTCACCGGGGTCGGCTTCGACCGCGACGCACTGCGCCAGGCCGGAATCGAAGACGCCTACGCGTTTGCCGCCGTCTCCAGCGGCGATAACTCCAATATCATCGCCGCGCGCGTCGCACGCGAGGTCTTCGGCGTCGAACACGTCGTCGCCCGAATCTACGATCCAAAACGCGCCGAAGTCTTCCAGCGCCTCGGGATCACGACCGTCGCGACCGTGTTGTGGACGACGGACCAGATCGTGCGCCGCATGCTCCCCATGGGAGGCGCGACCGAGTTCATCGATGCCTCCGGCCGGATCGCGCTCACGGCCCTGCCCGCGCCGCTGGAGTGGATCGGTGAGCCGCTTACCGAACTCGTCGATCAGACCGGCGCCCGCGTCGCCTTCATTACGCGTCTTGGCAAAGGCCTGATGCCCTCCTCCGACACGGTGATCCAAGAGCAAGACCTGCTGCACTGCGTCGCCGAAAAGGACGAGGTGCCCGTCATCGAACGCCGCATCGGCAAGGGCCCGCAAAGGAGTCGGTCATGAATATTCTCATCGCTGGCGCCGGCTCGGTCGGGCGATCGATCGCTCGAGAATTGCTCGGCCGCGGCCACGAGATCACACTCGTGGACAAGAACCCCTCGGCGATGCGTATCGCCTCGGTCGCCGACGCCGAATGGCTCCTCGCCGACGCCTGCGAGCCGACGGCGCTGCAGCAGGCGAATGCCGATGAGGCCGATGTCGTCGTCGCGGCGAGCGGCGATGACAAGGTCAATCTCGTCGTCTCGCTGCTCGCGAAGACCGAATTCGGGGTGCCGCGCATCGTCGCGCGCGTCAATAACCCGAAGAACGAGTGGATGTTCGACGACGCGTGGGGCGTTGACGTGCGGGTCTCCACGCCTCGCATCATGACGGCGCTCGTCGAAGAGGCCGTGTCCGTCGGCGAACTCGTCCACCTCTTCACGTTCCACTCCTCCGGAGCGGCGATGTACGAGCTGACGCTCCCGGCCACGAGCCCGGTGATCGGATCTCGGGTCGAGACCCTCAACCTCCCGGTGGCGGTACAACTCGCGACGATCATCCGCGCCGCGCAGCCGATCACGCCGCAGCCCGATGACACGCTCGAGGCGGGCGATGAGCTGCTGTTTATTGTGGCGGCTGATCTGACGACGGAGCTATCTCAGCTGCAGGAGCTGCTGGCTCCGGAGCCGACTGATCTGGATCCTTCCGACGAAGAGCCAACCAGCTGATAAAGATCACGACCGCGAACAGCGGGATGCCCATGAGCAGGCGCGCGGTGCCCAGCGCCGCAACGTTGCCCGACGTATACAGCGGCCACTGGACGCCAAGCCGCAACGCGAACATGGCGGCCCACAGCAGCGTAATGGCGTAATAGCGCGGCATCCGCGGGCTCGTGCGCCAGTTGTTCTCGCCTCGGATGAGGCCGTCGGCGAGCCCGATGAGCGGGTAGCGCACGAGCATCGAAATGAGCATGATCGCGGCGTATACCGCGTTAATTGCGAGGCCGGGCGCGAAATAGCCTTCCGCGCTGCCCGAATAGGCCGCCCACATCGCGCAGATCGCGACACCGAGGAACCCACCGAGCGCCTGGGTGATCGGCGTGCGCGCGAGAAGGCGCGCCAAGAGCGCGATCGTGGCGGCGAGCAGGGCAAGGCCGGAGGCGAGCAGCAGCCGGTGCGTCGGCAGGTAAACACCCAGAAAAACGATGACGGGCAGGACGGATTCGACGACGCCGCGCACCCCACCGATCGCCTCGGCCAGATCGAATTCTTCGGCGGCGAGCTGCTTCATCCCGCTTTTGCGTTCGGTGGGCTGTTCCGGCGTCGTCATGACGACTCCTCCTTGGCAATCAGCAGCCGATATTCCGGATCGAACATGAGGTTGCCATCCGGGCTGGATGCCACCGTGCCGGTCGCCATGAGATAGCGACCCGGCTCGATCCCGGCGATCGCGCGCCGGCCATGGAAGACGAGTCCGATGCTGCCGGTATCGTCCGACAGTTGCGCGCGCAGTTCGGGATGCCGCGTGCTCGGACGGTATGTCACCGCCGTGATCCGGCCCGCGACGCGGGCACGCATCCGAGGATTCAGCTGGGACATCGGCAGAGCCGCCGATGCGATCGTGGTCGACATTGCGTTAGCGGATCTCCTGGATTTCTGGTCCGCGGCCGGGCATCGCGAGGTTCGGGTTGGCATCATCGGCCACCGCCGATCCCGGGATCGTCACAGGGATGACGCGCTTCGGAGGCAGCGGTTCGCTGCCGCGGTCAACGACGACGTCACGCAGCACCTTTTCGAGCGCGACAGCGGCGCTCGGGTCATGCGCAGCCGGGCCGATGAACATCGCCTGCAGCATCCAGCGCGGGCCGTCGATCCCAACGAAACGCAGATGGCGGGTCCCCGTGCCCGCAGGCGTCTGAATGGGCAGATGCAAGACGATTTCGCTGCCAAACGGACCGTGCTGGCGTACGACCCCGGCGTTTTGGGCCTCGCCGGTCTCGGCGCGCTCTTCGAGCAGCTCGCTCCAGATGCCGCGCGACGTCGGCGCCGCAAATACCTGCAGCTGCATGACGGAATCGTCCATCCCGACCGCGACAGCGAGCGGCGCCCGGGTGGCGGCGTCGAGCTCGATACGCACGTTCATTTTCATGCGCGGCGGCACCTTGAGCACGCCCAGGTCGAGGCGATCATCAAGGTCGTCGAGCTGCGAGATATCGAACGGGCCGGTAAGCTCCTCGGCAACGCTGTCAACCTGCTCTTCTTCGAGCGGCGCCATGTCCTCGGCTGCGTCGGCCTTCTTACGCCTAAACCATGCCATTAGTTGGTGTCCTTTCCAGCGATGCCCGTCGACCCAAATCCGCCGGCGGCACGCTCCGAGTCACTGAGGCGGTCCGCGGCTGTAAACCGTGGGAGAGCCACCTCTTGGATAACGAGCTGCGCGATCCGATCCCCCACGCCGATGTGGGCGGTGGCGTGGGGATCGGTGTTGTGCACGATGACCTTGACTTCACCGCGGTAGCCCGAATCGATCGTTCCGGGCGCGTTTAAGACCGTAAGGCCCTGCTTCGCGGCGAGACCCGAGCGCGGGTGCACGAAGGCGGCATATCCGCGCGGCACCTCAATCGCGATGCCGGTTCCGACAAGAGCCCGCTCGCCCGGAGCGATTTCGCATTCTTCGACGCTCATCAGGTCGGCGCCGGCGTCATCATAGTGCGCACGGTGCGGCAGGCGTGCGTCGGGATGCAGAAGTTGTACTGAGATAGTCAAATCGCTCACGGGCCTAACGGTATCGCGGTTTGTGGCGCCTTCCCAATGTGTCACAGTAGAAGGGTGACCTCGACGCGCTACTCTTCTCGCCTCTACCCCACCGTGGCCACGACCATAGTCGTCGTGCTCCTGGCCGCCTCGTTTGGGTTACTGTTCATTCCGGTCTCCCATGCCCTCGCGATCATCGTGGCCGTCATCGGTGGCGCGGTCGGCCTCGCACTGTTGCTCGGCTCGAGCCCGAAAGTCAGCGTGAGCGACGGCGAACTGTGTGCCGGTGGCGCCCACATCCCAGTCCAGTTCTTAAAAGACGCGAAGATCCTCGATGTGGCCGCGCTGCGGCATGCCATGGGTCCGGGGGCTGACACCCGCGCGTGGGTCGTGCACCGGCCGTGGGCACGCAGCGCGGTCAAGGTCAGTGTCGACGATCCGCGCGATCCGACGCCGTACTGGCTGGTATGCGTAAAGGACCCGCACCAGTTGGTGCAGGCCCTTCAAACACACGAAGTAACGGGCGCTTAACCCAGGCATTCCTCACAGATCATCACGCCGCCCTCGTTGGAAGCCAGCTGCGAGATGTGGTGGACGAGGAAGCACTGCATGCAGGTGAATTCGTCAGACTGCGGGGGCAGCACGCGAACCGAGAGCTCCTCATTGGAAAGATCCGCACCGGGCAGTTCGAATCCTTCGGCGGCTTCGGTTTCGTCTTCATCTACCGACGCGGAGTTAGCTTCACCACGCCGCGCCTTGAGTTCTTCCAGCGACGACTCATTAAGTTCATCGTCGTTCTTACGTGGTGCGTCGTAATCGGTGGCCATCGGGCGTCACGCTCCGCTTAGGTTGAGGGTGGCTGTCAGTTACATCGTCATGATGCATACCAGAGGATTCTTACCATAAAACCGGCCACGATGCCCATACCAGGACTGATGGCCTAGTGAGGTTTCGCTCACGGCTAGGTCCAGATACGTGAACCCGCGCGCCAAACGGCGTGCCTCGGCAAGGGTTAAGAAACTACCATGTAGTGTTCAGGCGTAAGAGCGGGAGGTTTGATGACCAAGCTGAACTTTGTGTCACTCCAGGCGGATGGCACCCATCTTGTCCTTAGCGACGACGCAGGAACGACCTACCACCTGCCGATCACGCCCGAATTGCGCCAGGCCGTGCGTCGGCCGATGCAGTCACCGAAGCCGAACCCGGCTCCTTCGGATGGCACGCTGCGGCCGCGCGAGATCCAAGAGATGCTGCGCGCCGGGGTGTCCGTCAGCGATATCGCTGCCGAGGGCAAGGTGAGCGAGGACTATGTCCAGCGCTTCGAGGGCCCGATCATCGCCGAACGTGAATGGGCGATCCAGGTCGCGCGCGAGTGCACCGTCGGCCATGAACTTGGTGCCCCCACGCTCGGGGAGATTGTTGTCGATCGTCTCGCGGAGCGCGGCGTCGATACCGATTCGCTTTCCTGGAATGCGTTCCGCGAATCACGCGAACCGTGGAATGTGACCGTCGAGTTCGACGCGGGCGGCAAGACCCGCACGGCCCGTTGGCGCCTCGATATGGCAAGCCGCTCGGTGCGTGCGCTAGAAGATGAGGCCCGCTGGCTATCCGAGACCGATTCGTCGTCGCCGCGCGCGCGTCGCCATGTCCGCTCCTTTGAACCCGACGAGCCGCCGGCGCCCAGCCCCGAAGAGACCGAGGAACCCGCGGGCGCGACCGAATCGCTCCTTGATCACTTGGCGAAGAATCGGGGCCGCCGCCCCGAGCCGTCACCGTTCGGCGACGTCGATGAGCTCTCCGATCCGCTCTTTGGTGCGGGCGACGATATTCCGGCCGCGCACCCCTCCCGTCCCGAGGAAGCGCACGACGCGGTCGTGCTGTCCTTCCCGGAGCGCGAGGTTTCGGAGCCGAGAGAAGATGAGCTCAATATCGAGGTCGAGCGGGCGCCGAAGCAGGAGAAGCCCAAGCGCTCGAAGAAATCGGGTCGCCGCTCGGTCCCGAGCTGGGATGAGATCGTCTTTGGCGGGAAGTCCGACGACTAGATGTAGTTCCTTGGGACGTTGCGAACGGTCGAGATGAGATGAAGACCTCCGGCAGGATGTGGGTTACCACACTCGCATCCAGTCACCGGAG
>NZ_MQVR01000049.1 GCF_001907295.1 Bowdeniella nasicola | reverse complement strand
CACGACCATGACCGATACCGACACGCCCGCACTAGCAAGCTAAAACCCCAAACGAGAGGAAAACGCCGTTACACCACTACAAGGGACTTGACCTGCCATGGCAATCTCCACTTCGAGTGATGGACGGTCTCAACGCGAGGATGAGGGGCATCGTACCCCTATAGTCGCACACTTTACTGAACCGCTTTACATGGTTCTCTTAACCGTGTTAGTTTATATTGCGTTAGTGCCCCTCAAAAGCATTGCTGCTTGAGAACGTCAAAGGAGTCGGCATGCACGATCATCGCCCGATCCTCGATCGCCGTGTAGAACGCACCCTGCGCGAACGCATCCTTCCCGCCGACCACCGCGTGATTGCGTCCCTTGCCGTTTCGGCCTATCAGGTCCCCGACGGGGACGACGACGCCGACCTTGCTGCAAGCACTCCTCCGGCCGCCGACCTCACCGCCCCCACCGGCTCCGCCACGACGAGCGAGGAAGGCATCGCCGGCCGCGGCGAACCGATCAGCCGCGAGGCGGGCCTTGCCGCCCCCTACGAGCCGTTTGCGGTCGGCGACGCGTGGGGCCCGACGTGGGGGACGACGTGGTTCCACCTCACGTGCGACATCCCGGAGGCGGAGCGCGGCGAGCAGCTCGAGCTCGTCGTCGACCTCGGCTGGGCCGACCACTCGCCGGGCTTCCAGGCCGAAGCGCTCGTCATGACCGCCGACGGCACCGTCATCAAGGCGATCAACCCGCGCAACCAGTGGATCCCCGTGCCCGCGGGCGCCGAACGCGTCGATATCTACCTCGAGGCCTCCGCGAACCCGCTGCTGCTCGGCCTACCGCCGTTCATCCCGACGGCCGACGGCGAGAAGGCAACGTCGCAGACCGACCCGATCTTCCGCCTCGTGCGCGCCGACCTCGTCGCGGTCAACGCCGACGCCCGGGCCCTCGCCTACGACCTGCAGGTCGCGCATGGCATCGCCCGCACCCTGCCCGCCGACGACGCTCGCGGCTGGCAGTTGCTGCTCGCCTGCCAGGACGCGCTCGATGCCCTCGACCTCGCGCTCATCGCCGAGACTGCCGGCGCCGCCCGCGCCGCCCTCGCCCCCGCGCTGTCGCTGCCGGCCCGCCCGGAGGCCGCCCGCATTACCGCCGTCGGCCACGCCCACATCGACTCGGCCTGGCTGTGGCCCATCCGCGAGACCCGCCGCAAGGTCGTGCGCACACTCGCGAACGTCCTACGCCTCATCGACGACGGCTCCGAGATGGTGTTCGCCCTGCCCGCCGCGCAGCATCTCGCGTGGCTGAAGGCCGACGCCCCCGACGTCTTCGACCGCGTGCGCGACGCGATCGCCGCGGGGTCCATCGTTCCCGTCGGTGGCATGTGGATCGAGCCCGACGCGGTCCTGCCCGGCAGCGAGGCGATGGCCCGTCAGTTCGTCGAAGGCCAGCGTTTCTTCCGCGACGAATTCGACTACACGTGTCCCGAGATGTGGCTGCCGGACTCCTTCGGCTACTCTGGCGCGCTCCCGCAGCTCGCCCGCCTCGCCGGCGCCCGCTGGTTCCTCACGCAAAAGATTTCCTGGAACCAAATCAACACGTTCCCGCACCACACGCTCAGCTGGGAAGGCATCGACGGCACCCGCATCTTCACGCATTTCCCGCCGGTTGACACCTATGGTGCGGAGATCACCGGCGAGCAGGTCGCGCACGCCGCGAAGAACTTCCGCGACAAGGGTCGCAGCGACGTCCAGCTCATGCCCTACGGCTACGGCGACGGCGGCGGCGGCCCGACGCGCGACATGCTCGAGCGGATCGACCGGTTCGCCGACGTGTCAGGGGCGTCGCAGCTCGTGCACGAATCGCCTGCCGCGTTCTTCGCGCGCGCCGAGGCCGACTACGCCGAGCCGCCCGTGTGGGTCGGCGAGCTCTACCTCGAGCTGCACCGCGGCACGTTCACGTCGCAGGCCAACACGAAGCTCGGCAACCGCCGCGCCGAACACCTGCTGCGCGAGGCCGAACTGTGGTGCGCGCACGCCGCGCTTGCCGGCGAGGACTTCGACTACCCGTATGACGAGCTGGACGAGATCTGGCGCGAGGTCCTGCTCTACCAGTTCCACGACATCCTGCCCGGCACGTCGATCGCGTGGGTGCACCGCGAGGTCACCGAGCGCCACGCCGTCCTCGCCGAGCGCATCAGTGCGCTGCGCGATGCGGCGATCGCCGCGCTCGTCGGCGACGGCGACACTCCGCTCGTGCTGAACGCGGGCCCGCTGGCGCGCACCGGCGCCGACGGCACGAGCGTTCCGGCGCTCGCGGCCGCCCCGGCCGCCCCGGCCGCACCCGCACCCGCGCCCGCGGCTGCCGAGGCTACGGAGGCGACCCCGCAGACCGATGCCGCCGCGGTGCTGGATAACGGCATCGTGCGCGCGACGTTCGATGCGACCGGCGCGATCACCTCCCTTACCCACCTTGCTTCCGGCCGCGAGGTTGTCCCGCCCGGCGAGCAGTTCGCGACGCTCATGCTGCACGAGGACTTCCCGAACATGTGGGACGCGTGGGACGTCGACCCGTTCTACCGCGCCTCCGGCCGCCGCCTTCAGGGCGCGAGCATCGCGTCGGTCACCGACATCGAGGTCCGCGTCGAGCTGTCCTTCGGTGACTCGCACGCCACGCTCACCTTCCGCCTCGACCCGCACGCCGACGACCTGCGCCTCACGCTCGACATCGACTGGGCGGAGTCGGAAAAGTTTTTGAAGCTCTGCCTGCCGGTCGATATCCACGCGCACGACGCCGCGTTCGAAACGCAATTCGGCCACATCCGGCGCGCGATCCACGAAAACACGTCGTGGGACGCCGCCCGCTTTGAGGTCTCGACGCACCGCTGGGTGCACGTCGGCGAACCGGACTTCGGCATCGCCGTCGCGAACAGCGCGTCCTATGGCCTCGACATCACGCGCCACGCCCGCACCGGCGGCGGCACGTACACCCTCATCCGCCCCTCGATCCTGCGCGCGCCGCGCTTCCCGGACCCGCAAACCGACCGCGGCCACCACACGCGCACGTTCGCGATCCGCCCCGGCGCCACGCTCGCCGACGCGATCGCCACCGGCTATGACCTCAACCTGCCGCTCACGCACGTCACCGGCGCCCGCGTCCCCGACGCGCTGCTCGACGTCGACGGCGCGCTCGTCGAGTCCGTCAAGCTCGCCTACGACCGCTCCGGCGACCTCATCGTCCGCCTCTACGAGCCGCTCGGCGCCCGCACCACCGCGCGCGTCGCGCTGCCCTGGCCGGCCACGGTCACGGCGACGAACCTGCTCGAAGATGCGAGTGCCGCCGACGCGTCTGCCGCCGCAGCCGACGACCCGGTCCTGCCGCCCGTCGCGCTCGAGGCGAGCGGTGCGGGCACGGTCGCGACGCTCCAGCTGCGCCCGTTCCAGGTCGCGACGCTGCGCATCCGAAAGGACCAGAAGTGAACGAGCACGACGCGACTGCCTCCCCGGTCGCCCTCGGTGTGAACTACACGCCGCGCAAGGACTGGTTCCACTCGTGGGTGCACCCCGACTGGGCCTCCGTCGCCGACGATTTCGCCGCCATCTCCGCGCTCGGCTGCGACCACATCCGCATCTTCCCACTGTGGCCGCTGTTGCAGCCCAACCGCGCCCTCATCGACGACGCGGCCATCGCGAACGTCGTGCGCATGTGCGAGGTCGCCGCCGACGCGAACCTCAACGTCAGCGTCGACTGCCTGCAGGGCCACCTGTCCTCCTATGACTTCCTCCCGTCGTGGGTGACGAGTTGGCACCGCCGCAACCTGTTCACCGACCCGGACGTCATCGACGGCCAGCGCGCCCTCGTCACGCGCCTCGCGACCGCCCTGCGCGAACTGCCGAACACGACGGGCGTCACGCTCGGCAACGAATTCATCCAGTTCGCCGCCCCGCGCCACCCCTTCCAGCACGAGTGCACGCCCGCCCAGGCCCGCGACTGGACCGCCACGCTGCTCGATGCCGCCGCCACCGCCTGGTCCGACGGCGCCCACCACCACAGCTTCGACGACGATCTGTGGTTCGTCGACGATCACCCCTTCACCCCGGAACTCGCGACGACGCTCGGCGCGCAGACGACCGTCCACTCGTGGATCTTCATGCAGGTCGGTCCGCGCTTCGGCCGTCTGCACCCGGCGCTGCCCGCCTTCGCGCGCTACCTGTGCGAGCTCGCCGCCGCCTGGTCACCCGACCCGCTCCGCCCGATCTGGCTGCAAGAGGTCGGCGCCCCGCACACGTGGATCGATGACGTCGACGCCCCCGCCTTCGTCACCGACACGATCCGCGCCGTCGCGGACCTGCCGCAACTGAGCGCAATCACGTGGTGGTGTTCGCACGACGTGTCCCGCGAGCTTGCCGACTTCCCGGCGCTCGAACACCGCCTCGGCCTCATCGACGAGGACGGGACCATCAAACCGACGGGCGAGGCGTTCGCCGCCGCCGCGCGTGAGCTGCCGACCTGGCGCGCGGCCACCTCCGTCGCCGACTATCTCGCCCGCCCCGCGATCGACGTGCCGCTCGCCCCCGACGGGACGAACCGTTCGCTTGCGAGCCCCACGTCCGAGACCTTCACCGAGTGGCTCGCCGCCTGGCGCTCGCCGCAGCCCGCACGCCTGCGCCGCTGCCCAGCGCCGGAAGGAGGCCATGCCCCCTCCTGACGCGCACCCCATGTCATAAAAAAGTTAACCGCTTTGATCAAAGGAGAACTCTCATGCGGAAACTCTTTGCGGCGTCCGCCGCAGCAATCGCCCTCCTGCTGTCCGCCTGCACCGGCGGCGGCGCAGGCGGCGGCTCCAAGCAGACCCCGGTCGCCACTGACGGCAAGATCACCGGCGAAATCACGTTCCAGACGTGGAGCCTGAAGAACGACAAATTCACGCCGTACTTCGAAAAACTCGTCGCCGATTTCGAAAAGGAACACGAAGGCGTCAAGATCAACTGGATCGACCAGCCAGGCGATGGCTACGAGGAAAAGATCCTCCAGCAGGCCAACTCGAACGAGCTGCCCGACGTCGTGAACCTGCCCGAGACCTTCGCCTACCAGCTCGCCAAGCTCGGCAAGCTGACCGACCTGAAGTCCGCGGCGCCGGATTCGCTCAAGGACTACGTCGAGGGCGGCCTCGGCGCCTACTCCTTCGACAAGGAAGGCATCGCCGGCACCTTCGGCTACCCGTGGTACCTCGGCACCGACCTCAACTGGTGGAACATGAAGGTCATGGAGGCCGCCGGCTACACGAAGGACAACCTCCCGAAGTCCACCGACGAGTGGTTCGAAGCCGCGAAGAAGGTCGCCGAGTCGACCGGTGGCGCCACCCCGCTGATCTCCTCGATGCCCGACCTGTCGGCGATCGAGAATGCGGGCGTCGAGATCTGGGACGGTAAGAAATTCACGTTCAACACCGATAAGGCCGCCGAGCTCATCGACAAGTACAAGGAGCTCTACGCCGCGGGCGCGATGCCGGCCGAGGCGCTGAACAACGACTATGCCGGTAACGCCAACATGTTCACCCAGAACAAGGTCGGCTACACGACCGCCACCCCGTCGTTCGTCTCCCAGGTCACCAACGACGCGCCGAACCTCGTCGGCGATCTGCACGCGACCAAGCGCTTTGTCACCCCGCCGCTGTTCGTCCAGGGCATCTCGGTGTCGAAGGATTCGAAGAACCCGGCGACGGCGCTCGCCTTCGCGCAGTACGTCACGAACAACGCCAACCAGGTCGAGTTCGTGAAACTCGCCCAGGGCTTCATGCCCGGCACGAAGGAAGCGAACGCCAACCCCGAGTCCTTCACCGGCGCGATCGACGATAAGACGATGGCCAACGCCGTTGACCTCGCCGCCGCCCAGATGGGCGAGGCGCGTGGCACCACCGCGATCCAGTTCAGCGACGACATGAAGCAGTACCTCGGCCAGCAGATCGCGCTCGCGATCAAGGGCGATATCTCCTCCAAGGATGCGCTCGATAAGGCCGTCGACTACTGCAACAAGGCCCTGTAGCCAGCTGAGGCAATCATGAGGGCACACAAGTGGTTCACCCCCTATTTGCTGGTCGCCCCGGCAGTGGTCTGGGTGTTGGTTTTCGCCTTATGGCCGTTCCTTAATACGGTCGTCCTGGCGTTCACCGACGCCCGGCCACTGCGGCCGGCAAACCCGGTGGGATTCCAGAACTTTATCGACCTGTTCAGCGACGATCGCTTCATCTACGCGCTCGTGACCTGCCTCGTCTACGTCGTCGTCTGCGTTCCGCTGCTCACCCTGCTCCCGCTCCTCGTCGCGCTCGTCGTCGAGAAGAAGGTGCCGGGCATCGGATTCTTCCGGACGACGTACTACTTCCCGGTCATCGCCTCCGTCGTGGTGGTCGGCATCATCTGGTCGTGGCTGTTTGATTCGCGGGGCGTGATCAACGAAGCGATCCAGATGCTGGGGCTGACAGACCGGCCCGTCAACTTCCTCGTCGACCGCTGGCTGCTCATCTTCACCGCGATCTCGCTCACGGTGTGGAAGGGCATCGGCTACTACATGGTCATCTACCTCGCGGCCCTCGGCAACGTGTCCAAGGAGCTGCACGAGGCGGCGGCCGTCGACGGCGCGAATGCGTGGCGCCGGTTCTGGTCCATCACCGTGCCGGGCGTGCGCGGCGCGATGTTCCTCATCGCGGCGCTCATCTCGGTGTCGGCGATGCGTATCTTTACCGAAATCTACGTGCTATCCAACGGCTCGGGCGGACCTGGCGGGCAGTCGATGTCGATCGTCATGCTCGTCCAGCAGGTCGGCTCCGGTATCAACGGCCGCCTCGGTTATGCGTCGGCGATCTCCGTTGTGCTGTTCTTCCTCACGCTCGGCCCGCTCGCCGTCGTCGGCTACCTCAACCAGGAGCGCGACCCGGCCGCGAAGAAGCATAAGGAACGGACCAAGGCCGCCAAACGCGCCGCCAAGGCGAAAAAGCGCGGCGGCGACGGCGATATGGGTGACGCCGAACTGGCGGTGACCGCCCAAAACGCGATGCTCGCCGAGAAGGGGGGCGGCGCTCGATGAGTGCGACAACCACCACCAAGCGTACGGAGATGCGCCAGGATCGTCCGTGGCGTACCAAGGGCGGCGGCCAGGTCGACAAGCCGACCTTGGCCGGGTTCTTTGGCCGCTACGGGCTGCTGATCCTGCTCCTGATCTTCGCGGTCTTCCCGTTCGTCTGGCAGCTGTCGACGTCGTTGAAAAGCCCGACGGAAGACATCTACTCCTTCCCGCCGCGGCTGATCCCCGAGGAGCCGACGCTCGCGAACTATGAGGCCGTGCTCAACACGATCCCCGTGCTGCGCTACGCATACCACTCGCTCGTCGTCGGCATCGCTACCGTCATCACAAACACGATCTTCGCGACGCTCGCGGGCTATGCGCTCGGCACGATGAACTTCCGGTTCAAAAAGACGATCTTCGCGCTGTTCCTGTCAACGCTGCTGCTGCCCGGCGAAGTCACGCTGACCAGCCAGTACCTGACGGTGAAGTCGCTCGGCGCGGCGAACACGCTCGTCGGCGTGTTCCTGCCCGGCGCGATCGGCGCGATCAACGTCCTGCTCATGGCGACGGCCTGCCGCGCGATCCCGCGCGACGTGCTCGACGCCGCGACGATGGACGGCGCCTCGACCCTGCAACGCATCCGGCACATCGTGTGGCCGAACGTGCGCGGCATGGTCTCCGTCGTCGGCCTCTTCGCCTTCATCGGCGCGTGGGACGACTTCCTGTGGCCCCTCGTCGTGCTATCCGATCCGGAAAAATACACGCTGACCGTCGGCATGCAGTATTTGCAGTCCTCGGCGCTCGGTGCCTCCAACCCGCGCATCGTCGCGGCCGGTACCGTGATCGCGCTCGTCCCGATCATCCTGCTGTTCGCCACCATGCAAAAGCACTTCTTCAAAGGCGTGGAAGAAGGCGGCGTTAAGGGCTAATTGGCACCGCAATACCTCACCCCATTCACAGCTCAACCAAGGAGAACTACCCCATGCGAAAAACTCTGACCGCGCTAGCCGCGAGCTGCCTGCTCGCCGTCGCCGGCTGCACCGGCGGCGGCGCCGGCGGCGGCACCGAGCAGAACCCGGTCGCCACCGACGGCAAGATCACCGGCGAGATCACGTTCCAGACGTGGAGCCTGAAGAACGACAAATTCACGCCGTACTTCGAAAAGGTCATCGCCGACTTCGAAAAGCAGCACGAAGGCGTCAAGATCAACTGGATCGACCAGCCGGGCGACGGCTACGAGGCGAAGATCTTGCAGCAGGCCGACTCCGGCGAGCTGCCCGACGTCGTCAACCTACCCGACGATTTCGCCTACCAGCTCGCCAAGCTCGACAAGCTCGTCGACCTGAAGGCCTCGGCGCCCGACACGCTCGGCGCCTACGTCGATGGCGGCCTCGGCTCCTACACGTTCGATAAAGAGGGCGCGCCCGGCACGTACGCCTACCCGTGGTACCTCGGCACCGACCTCAACTGGTGGAACATGCAGGTGATGGAAAAGGCCGGCTACACCAAGGAGACGCTGCCGAAGTCGGAAGACGAGTGGTTCGAAGCCGCGAAGAAGGTCAAGGAGGTCAACGGCACGGCCGCTCCGCTCATCTCCTCGATGCCCGACGTCACGACGCTCGCGAAGAACGGCGTCGAGATCTACCAGGACGGCAAGTTCGTCTTCAACACTGACAAGGCCGCCGAGGTCGTTAACCGCTACGCGAAGGCATATGCCGACGGGCTCGTCCCGCCGGAGTCGCTGAACGACGACTACCAGTCCAACTCGCTCATGTTCCCGAGCGGCAAGACCGCGCACACGACCGCGACGACGTCGTTCGTCACGCAGATCGAAAACGATGCGCCGACGCTGCTGCCGCTTCTCGCGGCGACGCCGAAGTGGGATACGCCGCCGCTGTTCGTCCAGGGCGTGTCCGTCGCGAAGCAGTCGAAGAACATGGCGACGGCGCTCGCGTTCGCTGAGTTCGTGACGAACAACGCGAACCAGGTCGAGTTCGTGAAGCTCGCGCAGGGCTTCATGCCCGGCACGAAGGAAGCGAACGAGAACCCGGAGTCGTTCACGGCCGATATCAAGAACCCCGCGCTCGTGGAGTCCGTCAAGATGGCCGCCGACCAGATGGATCGCGCCGAGGACCTCATCGCTGTGCAGTACACGAACGACATGAAGCAGTATGTCGGTCAGCAGATCGCGCTGGCGATGAAGGGCGAGATTTCCGCGAAGGACGCCCTCGATAAGGCAGTCGAGTACTGCAACAAGGCGCTCTAGCTCGTCTTTGCGTCGAAAACCCGCCGGCCACGCGTGAAGTGGTCGGCGGGTTTTTGTCGGCTATAAGAGGCGCGCCGCGGCCCCGTCGACCCCGTCTTCGAGATCGAGCAGAAACTGTTTGCGCCACATTCCGCCCGCATAGCCCGTCAGCGAGCCGTCGGCCCCGATGACGCGGTGGCAGGGCACGATGATCGAGATCGGGTTCGCGCCGACGGCCTGCCCGATCGACTGCGCCGCGCCGGGCGAACCCGCGAGGGCCGCGAGCTGGGCGTAGGTGCGTCGGGCGCCATAGGGGATGTGCTGCAGTAGCTCCCAAATGCGGGTGCGGAACGGGGTGCCGCGCAGGTACAACGGCACATCGAAGGCCTCGCGGGAGCCGTCGAAATAGCGCGCAAGCTGCTCGGCGACCTCGGACAGGAATGGGTCCGTCGCGACGTCGACCTGTTCGCCGAAAACCTCGTCGGCAGGCCGGCGCACCTGGTCGGGAAAGTAGAGGCCGGAGAGGCGGTAGTCGCGCGCGACGAGCGTGATCTCGCCGAGCGGGGATTCGATGCGGGTATGGCGGTCGCCGATGTGGGCGACGGACGGGGAAGACGGGGTCGGCGTCGTAGCCATGGCGTTCTCCTTCGGTGGGCCGAGCGCGCGATGATCGTTGACATCATCATCCCACGGTGCGGATCATGCGTCATCGGCCACACCCCGGTAGGCTAGATGCGTGAGTCCTGATCCCACGCGTCGCGTCGCTGTGGTGATTCCTGCGAAGAACGAAGCGGCGAGTATTGCGACGACGATCCGCGCTGCGCGGGCGATCCAACGCGTCGACCTCGTCATCGTCGTTGATGACGGGTCCGAGGACGGCACCCAACACGTCGCCCGCAATGCGGGCGCGGCCGTCGTGCGCCATGCCGTGAACCGCGGCAAGGCGTCGGCCATGGAGACGGGCGCCGCCGTCGTCGCGATGCGTGATATCGACAATCGGCCACCGCGGCACCTGCTCTTCCTCGACGCGGATCTCGGCGAGAGCGCCGTCGAATGTACGAACCTCGTGACGCCGGTGCTCGAGGACGTCGCCCAGCTGACGATCGCGGCGTTGCCGCCGCAGCAGGGCGCCGCCGGGCGCGGCATCGTCGTCGGGGCCGCACGCAAGGCGATCGAGAAGTTTACGGGCTGGCAGCCGACGCAGCCGCTGTCCGGCCAGCGCTGCATTACCCGGGAAGCGTATGAGGTGGCGACGCCGCTCTCGCGCGGGTGGGGCGTGGAGACCGGGATGACGATCGACGTGCTGCGCGCCGGGATGACGGTCATGGAGGTGCCGTGCGATCTCACGCATCGCGCGACCAGCAATGACATCGCCGGGCAGTTGCATCGCGCGGCGCAGTACCGGGATGTCATGCTCGCGGTGACGCAGCGGCGGATTCGTTCGCGCACGATTCCGAGCGAGATTATCGCCCAGGCGGCCGCGCTGCAGCGGCCCGGGGAGCCGTACCGGCTTAACCTTCGGGGTGCGTCGCTGCCGAACTAGGCACGCGTTCTGCCTGCCACGTGTGGGCGATCATGATGAAGGTCGGCACGGCGAGGCCGAGGCCAATCGCGGGAATGACGACGCCGGAGTCGTTGACAGCAAAGGCGATCAGGAGCGTGACCGCAATCCCGAGGGCCGCTGGGCGCAGGTAGGTGAGGCGCGCCGCCGGGGCATCCGGCCCTGCCAACAGCCAACCGTAGGGCGCCTCGGCGGCAGGAAGGTTGGGCGCGTTGCGGCGTCGGGTGCGGGCCCCGAGGAGGAAGGCCGTGAGGATGAGCAGGGCCGCAGCGAGCAGGATCGTGAAGTAGGAGTTCGTCAGGATGTGCAGGTTGGCGCTCGCCTTGCGACCCACCACCTGGATCAGCTCACCGTCGAAGACGGATTGCATGAACCGCCCGAGGTGGCTGCGCTGGGCCGGCGGCCGGAGGTAATCGAGATAGGAGATCGCGAACGCGGCGGCGACCGTCGCGGCAAGGATGGCCAGGATGCGCCGCAGGGAGAGGGCAACGCCGAGCGCAACGAGCGTGGCGATCGCGAAGCCGGGGATGAGGGCCGGCGGGCCGCCGAAATCGGCGCCGATGGAGGGGGTGCCGTCGATGACGACGGTCACGAGTCCGATGGCTACGAAGGCGGCCGCGGCACGCTGGCGCCGGCGGGACTCGGTGGGGGCGGTGAAGCGAGCGAGGACGGCCGCGAGGCTCGCCGCGACGATGAATGAGGTGACGGCGAGCAGCACGAACGAGGTGTTGTTCATGCCGTAGAACCGGCCGCCGACGGTCGCAAACGATCCCATGATGGCGGTGCGTTGCAGGGGTGCGCCCGCCAGGGCGTCGAGGATGAGCGTGAGCCACAGGGTGGTAGCGAGCAGGGCAGGGGCGGCGACGGCGCGGATCAGGACGCCCCGACCTCCGGCCAGGCCGCGTGCGGCGCGTGACGTGACAGCGAGCGCGAGCGCCGACAGTCCGATCGCGAACGCGAGGGCGCCGAGAAGCCCGAGGACGGGGGCGAGGGCGGCACCGGCGCGCCACCAGGGCAGCAGGTCGACGAGGTAGACGCCGAGCGGCATCGCGAGCGCGGTTCCGGCCCACAGCGCGAGGAAGCGGTGGCGGCGGGGCGCGAGCTGGCTGACGCGCGGGGCGCGCAGCGCGCGGGCGCTGACGGCGAACAGCGCGAGGACGAGGATGATGTAGCCCGGGTAGAACCACGGCACGGCGGCGCGCGAGCGGTCGAGGTGGACGTCGTAGTCCACCTGGCCGGCGAGGAAATCGGCGAGCGGGATGAGCTCGGCGGCCGCGTCCTTGATGGGGGAGCCGACGGCGGTGGCGGGCGTCGGCACGCCGAGCCAGGAGGCGATGCTAGGTAGCAGATCGGTGCTCTGGGCGATGCCCGGCTGGCGCGTCGAGGTCGAGGAGATGAGGTGGACGTCCGCCTCGCTCGCGGGGCTCACGGCGCCATCGGGGGTGATGCGTGCGGTGACAAAAACGTGCAGGTAGGGGCGCGTGTGGCGATCATGCAGGCCCGCAGCGACGATCCGCACGGGGGTGCCGGAGGTCGTGGCGTAGCTGCGGGCGGCGGCGAGCGCCGCGCCGAGGTTCGCGTCGAGCGCGGTGGTGATGTCGTTATCGGAGGTGGCAGGGCTCGCGTCCGCGCCGTGGCCGAGGCGCGTGATGTCGTCGATCTTTGAGGCGGCGTCGATCGCAATGACGCGCGTGCCCGCCGTGAGCAGGTCCGGCAGCGCTGCGGAGATCGTCTCGGGCGTGAGGGGATCAGGGTCGGCGAGTGTGGGATCGGCGAGCAGGCCGTCGGTTTGCGTGAGCGCCAGGACGGCGCCGGGGCCGAGCGCCGAGGTGGAGATCTCGCGGCTGGCCAGGAGCGAGCCGAGCGTTCCCGGGATGGCACCGTAGTCCTGATCGGTGGCGGTTTGCACGTAGGTCGCCCAGTCGGCGGCGCGGGCCGGGCTATGACGCGTGGCGATTCCCGCGCAGGCGGTGCCGCGCGGCTCGGCCGTCGCGCGGCGGCCTGCCGAGACGGTCAACCAGCCATCGGCGGGACACGTGAGGGTGGCAACCGAACGCACGACGAGGGACCCGGCCGCGGCCGAGGGCTCGGAAAGGAGCGAGAGCAGGTGCGGTGTCGCCGCCGCATTGACCTCGCGCCAGCGCATCGCGCCGAGGCCCACGACGATGACCGGTTCATCACTCGTGCTTGCGGGCGCCGCGTGACTTGGCAGCGGAGCAACAACGAGCGCGAGGAGTGCCACAAGGCTAGCCGCCACGAACCTGGCGGCGCGTCGGAGTCCCCCCAGGGCATGCGCGTTCGACATATCGTGCCTATTATGCGCCATCGCGCGCGCACTCCGATAGTTTCGGGCAGATGCGCGTGCCGGTCAGCGTCGGTGCTACGCGGAGAGGGCGTCGGCAAGAAGATCGAGCAGCGGGCCGCGGGTTTCGGGCGCATCAAGCGCGGGATGCGTGCCGTCGGGCCAGTATCGCGGTGACGCTTTTCCGTCGTCCTCGGTCCAATAGAGGCAGCCCTCCCAGCTCAGCGGGGCGTCGTCGCGCAGGACGCGTGCGCGGCGGGCGCGGTCGGAGCCGGTGGGGGTTTCGAGGGGAGGGTGCTCGAGGATGCGCACGGTGGTGCCGTCGAATGGGACGTGCACGGAGATGAGGTCGTGGGGGCCTGCGATGACGACGGGGGCGTCGGTCTGGAAGGTGGGTGGCTCGGTGAGGCGAGCGAGTTCTTGTGCGAGCGCCGCGGCATAGGCGTCAAGTTCGCCGCGGGCGGGGGATGCGTGGGCGGCGCCGGAGGGGGAGGCGGCAGCGGCGGGGGAGAGACGATAGGTGCTGGTGAGCGGGGCGGCCCAGGGCTCGTTGTCGAGTTCGGTCGAGAGCTCCCAGTTACCCTCAGGCAGGACGCGCCATCCCGCGGCGGGCGGACGAATCCCGTCGTAGCGCAGCCAGCCCTGGGTGCAGGCAAGTCCGCCGTGCCAGAACGTGGGGACTATGGTGTGGCTATCGTCGAGCGTGGTCATCAGCATCGCTGCAGGCAACGCAAATCCGGGGCGCGGGCCGCGTTCTGGCAGGTCGCGGGCGGCGAGGGGCCAGGGCGTGAGGTGAGCGCGAGTCATGGTTGTCGTCTCCGTCTGTGAATTTAGGAAAAATAGCATTGGCTGCTCCGGGTGTCAACATGGTGCGATGCAATCGCACGTGGGGGACTGAAGGTGCGTGGGGTGTGCCCTCGTCGAATTCGAGGGGCATCCAAGGACGCGGAATGTTGTTAGCTGTGCACGAGCAGGGCGCCGCGTTCGACGCGGGTTTCGATGTGGCGGGAGATACCGACGAGGTCACCGTCGACCTGGACGGCCTCGGGTTCGGCGGTGCTCACGCGCACCGATTTGCCGCGCCGGAAGGTGATGGAACCGGGCAGCGGCCCGGGCTGATCGCGGCGAATGCCGAGGCCCTGCAGGAGGATCTTGCCGCCGACGGCCGCCCACCCGAGCAGACCGACCGTCGTATCGATGGTGGCGATATCGAGCCAGCCGTCATCCAGCTGGGCGTCGGGCAGCAGGACGACACCGCCGGGAAGGCGCCCACAGTTAGCGAACATGATCGTGCGCGCGCGCTGGTGTTCGGGGGTTTCGGCGCCACCGATCCACATGCGCGCATCGATGCGTCGTCCAGTCATGTGCTTGATGGCGGCGACGGAGTAGGCGAACCAGCCGATGCGTGCCTTCAGGTCATCGTCGGCGCCCGCGACCATCGCGGCGTCAAAGCCCAGACCCGCGATGACGAGGAAGAGATATTCGTGATCGGGTTTGGGTGCGGGCACCGCCCCTTCGTCGGTGAGGAGGTTCGCGAACCGCTTGGCGGTGGCGGCCTCGAGGGCTTCCTCGTCGCGCAGCGGTTCGGCCTTGAGCCAGCCGACGTCCATGGCGCGCGTGGGGCCGGTGAACGCCGCGGTGATTTGATCGGAGGCGGAGCCGAGGGGGATATCGAGGTTGCGGGCCAGCAGGTTGCCGGTGCCCATGGGAACGAGGCCGAGCGGGACGCCCGTTCCGGCGAGCCCGCGTGCCACTTGCCTCACGGTGCCATCGCCGCCGGCGGCGACGACGACGGAGGCTCCCTTGGCGACGGCCTCGCGCGCCTGGGAATGGCCCTGGTGGTCCTCCGAGGTTTCAAAAAACAGCGGCTCGGGCAGGTTGCACTGGCGAGCGATCTGCGTGCAGCGCTCCTTGAAAGCGTCGAGGTCATTGAGCTTCACGGGATTGACGATGATCGCCGGGGGACCCGTCGGGGGCGGTTCGGCGGCTGCAGCCGAATCCGCCTGGGCAGCCGCGTTGGCACCGTCTGTGCCGGAACGGGAGATGCTGGCCGATGCTCGGTAGGCCACGACCGCGACGACGAGCGCACCGGCCGCGAGCAGACAGGCAAGGAGCGCGACAATCAATGACCAGGTGTCCATAGTGCGAGTGTAGGCCGGGGCCTGGGCACCCGCCCGATATCCGATAGGCTTGGGGCCATGATCGATTTGCGAGCTTTGCGTGATAATCCCGAGGTCGCACGCGCATCCCAGCGGGCGCGTGGCGCCGATGAGTCTCTGGTCGATGCGATCCTGGCCGCGGACGAGAAGCGCCGCGCTAGCTTGCAGGCC
The DNA here is from genome assembly GCF_001907295.1 of Bowdeniella nasicola. GTDB lineage: Bacteria > Actinomycetota > Actinomycetes > Actinomycetales > Actinomycetaceae > Bowdeniella > Bowdeniella nasicola. Next base: position 4,787 of record NZ_MQVR01000049.1, on the reverse strand, counting down.
CACGAAGACAAGCGTGCCGAACAAAAAGCGCTGTCCAAGGCGATTGGGCAGGCGGCTCCCGAGGACCGGCAGGCCGCGCTCGATAACGCGCGCGCCATGGCCGAGGAAGTCAAGCGCCTAGCCGCCGAGGCCGAAGCCACCGAGGCCGAGCTGACGCGCCTGGTCTACCAGATCGACAACATCATCGAGGACGGCGCCCCGGCCGGCGGCGAAGAGGACTTCGTCGTCCTACGCACCAAAGGCCCGGCGCCACGCGATTTCGCTGCCGAGGGTTTTACCCCCAAGGACCACCTCGACGTCGGCGAAGCCATCGGCGGGATCGATACCAAGCGCGGCGTGAAGGTCGCCGGCTCGCGGTTCTACTACATGACGGGCATGGGAGCGCGTCTCGAACTTGCCATGCTCAACTGCGCGATGGACCTCGCCGTTGCACACGGTTTCACCCCGATGATGACGCCGACGCTCGTGACGCCCGAGATCATGGGCGGCACCGGGTTCCTGGGCGAACACTCCGCCGAGGTCTATCACCTGCCCGCCGACGAGCTGTACCTCACCGGCACGTCCGAGGTGGCGCTCGCGGGCTACCACAAGAACGAAATCCTCGACCTGTCGGACGGCCCGATCCGCTATGCCGGCTGGTCGACGTGCTACCGACGCGAGGCCGGTTCCTACGGCAAGGACACGCGCGGCATCATCCGCGTCCACCAGTTCAACAAGGTGGAAATGTTCTCCTACGCGCCACTTGAAGAGTCCTTCGACGAGCACAAGCGCCTGCTCGCGCTCGAAGAGGAAATGCTCGCCAAGGTCGAGCTGCCCTACCGCGTCATCGATATCGCGGCGGGCGACCTCGGTTCCTCGGCCGCGCGCAAGTTCGACTGCGAGGCCTGGCTGCCGAGCCAGCAGCGCTGGATGGAAGTGACCTCGACGTCGAACTGCACGACGTTCCAGGCGCGCCGCCTGCAGATCCGTGAACGGCGTGGCAACGGGATTGTGCCGGCGGCGACGCTCAACGGCACGCTCGCAACGACCCGCTGGCTCGTCGCGATCCTCGAAAACCAGCAGCAGGCCGACGGCTCCGTCGTCGTGCCGCAGGGTCTGCGACCCTACCTGGGCGGCCTCGAGGTAATCGAGCCCATCAGTTAGTTCGGAAGCCCGGCATATGACGTCGTCTCTCACCGACCGACCGCAGCTCGCGGTCCCGACGACGCTCGCCCCCTCCGGCGAGCTCCTCGTGGCGCTCGACATCGACGGCACGATCGTCAACTACGACGGTGAGATGCACCCGGTCATCCGCAAGGGGGTGCGGGCAATGATGCGGCGCGGCGCGCACGTCGTGCTCGCGACCGGACGCGGCATCGAAGGCGTCGTGCCGATCGCCGAGCAACTCGGCATGACATCAGGCTACGCGGTGTGCGCGAACGGCGCCGTCGTCATCGACCTCAACGATTCCGACCGCGGCTACGAGGTCACCGACGTCGTCACGTTCGACCCTCGCGCGGCCCTCGATGAGCTGCGCGAGCGCGTGCCCGGCGCCCTGTTTTTGGTCGACGACGGCAGCGGCCAGCACTATGCGACCGCGCCGTTCCCCTCCGGTGAGCTCGTCCGCACCCCCGAGATCGTACCGTTCGAGCAGCTGCGCGAGATGGCCGCCAGCCGCGTCACCGTGCGCGCGCCCGACCTGTCCCGCCAGGACCTCGCCGATATCGCCGCTGCGGCGGGCCTGGGCGGCGTCGGCTATTACGTTGGCTGGAGCGCGTGGCTCGATATTGCGCCGCAGGGCATCTCTAAGGCGTCCGCGCTCGAGATGCTGCGCGGCCGCCTCACGGTCGCCCCGAACGCGACGGTCGCCGTCGGCGACGGCACGAACGACCTCGAGATGCTGTCGTGGGCGCACTACTCCGTCGCGATGGGCCAGGCCCCCGACGTCGTGAAAGCGCATGCCGATGCCGTGACCGCGAGCATCGATGACGGCGGCCTCGCCTACGTACTTTCCGCGATTCTGACGCGGCCGCGGCCTTTGGAACAATAGGGGGCGTGGAGCCTTCAATTAACGACGTCGCACGAAAGGCCGGGGTATCGACCGCGACGGTCTCCCGTGCCATGCGAGGACTCAGCAACGTCAACCCGGCGACCGCCGAACGCGTCCGCCGAGCGGCCGCCGAACTCGGTTACAGTGCCTCCCCGGCCGCCGCTTCGCTCGCGACGGGCGCGACGCGCACCATCGCGATCGTCTGCTCCCAGCTCAACACGTGGTTCGTCGCGAACGTCTGCCAGGCCATCGTGCGCGCGGCGCACAACGAAGGGTTTACGACCTCCGTGCTCGCGCTCGGCGTTGGCACCCTGACCGAGGCCCGCGAAGGCACGCGTGCGCCCGTCCAGGCCGCGAAACTGCGCCGCCGCGCCGATGCGGTCATCGTCGTCGGCCTACCCCTGCTGCCCGGCGAGCAGGCGGAGCTGTCCGGCCTCTCGATCCCCGTGATCTTCGTCGGTCCCGCCGTGCCCGGCCAGGCGTCGGTCCACATCGACGAATACGATTCCGCGCGTCAGGCGACGCAGTTCCTGTTGTCCAGGGGGCATCGCACGATCGCGCACATCACCGGTCCCGCCGACGACGACACCGAATCCGGCCCGCCCCACCTGCGGCTGCGCGGCTATATCGACGCCCTCGCCGCCGCCGGGATCGCGCCCGATTACGAGCTCGTCGCGCACTGCGATTACACGCGCGATGCCGCCCGCAAGGCCACGCGCGACGTGCTGCGCACGCGCCCCGATACGACGGCGATCCTCGGCTTTTCCGATATCCAGGCCGCGGGCGCACTCGCGGGCGCCGCCGACCTCGGTCTCGCCGTCCCCGACGACGTCGCCATCATGGGGATCGACGGCTCGGAGCTCGCCGACGCCCTGGGCCTCACCACCCTCAGTCAGGACCCGACCCAGCAGGGTGAGGCGGCTGTCACGCTTGCGCTCGATCTCCTCACCGGCGCCCCCGTGCCGGATAATATTGTTTTCCCCACCTCCCTCCTAGAGCGCACGACGACGTAGCGGTCTCGATGAACTCGAACGTGAAAAAGATTTTTGTGCTGGCGGTCGCGGCCCTGCTTGCGATCGGCATGATCCTGCCGTATGCGATGGCTGCCGCTGCCGCGGCGAGTCCGGTCACGACGCGGGATCCGGCCCCGCTCGGCCAGGTCCCGAGCGCCGTGCGCGCCTCGGTTGAGCCCGGCGGCGAGGTCACCGAGCATGTCTCGGAGCTCCTCCGCTCGACACCCTCGCCGAGCGCGAGCGGGCGCCTCAAGAACGTCGATCCGGGCGCCGTCACGTTCGGGCCGCCGCTGCGCTATGCCGTCGTCTCCGGCGAGCGCTGGGGGAGCGGTGCCACGCTCGGCGAGGACGATATCGCGGACGGCGAGGAGACCTACCTCGCGCTGCTGCTCAACCGCGATAAGCCCGTCGACGTCGTCCAGATCTCCGCGACGGGATCGTTCATTGCGCTCGGCGGCCTCGATGGTCAAAGCCTCATCCAGCTCGCGACCGTCGAGCCCGGCACCGTCGTGCTGTCCGAACCCGCGCGGCACGCCTACCTGCTCGCCTCTCCGGACCTGAACGCAGCCAGGCCTGGTGCGATGCGCACGCCGTCGGTGCCAACCTCACGCCGTTCGCCTTCCTTGGCGACATCGCCCGGGAGACCGCGGGCCTCCCGCTGCGCCAGCGGCTCACGAGCTTCCCCGTCCTCTAGGTCGTCTTCAACGTCGCGCTCTTCGTGCCCTTTGGCGCCATCGCGCGCCGCTATTTCCACCGCTCCGCCGCCACCAGCATCGCCCTCGGCGCGGCGACCAGCCTCCTCGTCGAGGCTTCGCAGTACACGGGCCTGTGGGGGATCTACCCGTGCACGTTCCGCGTCGCCGATATCGACGACGTCCTGCACGCCAATATCGTGATGTTTGCGAGTGCCCTCGGTGGCCCGCCGCGCACGAGCATGGTCGTCGAGTTCGTCATCGCGAGCCTGCTCGTCTTTTGGTGGCCCGCCGCCCGCGGCTCGGGCGCCTCCATCGGCCAGATGGCCGTTTGGCTCGCCCCCATCTGGCGCCGCGATGGCGAGATCACCCTCGGGACGGCCGCTCAGCGTCTCGCCCGCGTTTCGATCGTCCCGGGCGCCTGCCTCCTGCTGCTCGACCGGGGCTCCGGCTTCGCCTTCTTCGTCCCTGGCATCGTCCTGTTCGCGGCGCTCGCGGTGCCCTTCACCCACGGCTATCTCGGCCTGTCCGCATGGGTCACGGGGCCGAGATTATCGACTCCCGAAGCCAGTTTTTTCGTAACATCGGCCACATCGAGCCGGGCGGCGATCAATTGTTGCCAAAACGTAATACCCTAGCGCCCTAAACCGCTGAAATCTTTGACTGAAAGCGCTTGCATAGAGGTGTGGCCACACTCGCAGCCCGCGGGTGAAAAAGTTAGAAGGGAACCTACATGCGTACGTTCACATCTCGTCGTGGCGCAGCCACGATGGCGGGGGCTGCTGCACTTGCCCTCACGCTCGCTGCTTGCGGCGGTGCCAACGACCTCGGCGGCGGTAGCGGCGGCGGTGGCGGCGGCGACGACAAGGGCGGCGACTGCTCCGAATTTGAAGCCTACGGCAAGCACGAGGGCAAGAAGGTCTCCATCACGTCCTCGATCCGTGAGAAGGAAGCCGACCAGAGTTGAGTCCCTCATAGTGGTGTAGCGGGGTGGTCGTGCTGGACAGCAGGGCGGTCACCGCGTGATCCTCGAGTTCATCTTCCACAACTCAC
>NZ_MQVR01000048.1 GCF_001907295.1 Bowdeniella nasicola | reverse complement strand
GAGTTGTAGAAGATGAACTCGAGGATCACGCGGTGACCGCCCTGCTGTCCAGCACGACCACCCCGCTACACCACTATGAGGGACTCAACTCTGAAATACGGTGCCGATCTGGCGACGCAGGTGGGGAACCTTCCAGCGGGAAATCCGGCCGACGTCGCGGCCGAGCGCGTAGACGGTGCCGGCGGTCGGGCGTTCTTCGCGCATGATGAGGCGCAAGAACGTGGATTTGCCAGAGCCGGATGTGCCAACGAGGAACACAAACTCGCCGCGTTCGATCTCCACGTCTATGCCATCGAGGGCAGGTCGCGCGCCGCGCGTGTAGACCTTAGAGACATTTTCGAATCTGATCACTGTCGGATTTCCGCTTCATAGGACATCAGGGAGGGTTTCCCTCAGGCTAGGCAGCGCCTAGCCGCCAGGAGTGGGTGACACGCCGCCAACCTTCAAGTTACAGGTCAACCCTAAGCCTTGTCACGGCGCCAGCGAATGCCTGCCTCCAAGAAGCCGTCGATCGCCCCGTCGAACACCGCGGACGGGTTGCCCTCTTCGTATTCCGTACGCAGGTCCTTCACCATCTGGTAGGGCTGCAGGACATAGGAGCGCATCTGGTCGCCCCACGAGGCCTTCACATCGCCCGCGAGCGCCTTCTTCTCGGCGTTCTCCTGTTCCTGTCGCAGCACGAGCAGGCGTGACTGCAACACGCGCAGTGCCGCTGCCCGGTTTTGGATCTGGGACTTTTCGTTTTGCATCGAGACGACGATGCCCGTCGGCAGGTGGGTCATACGCACGGCCGAGTCAGTCGTGTTGACGGACTGCCCGCCGGGGCCCGAGGAACGGAAGACGTCGACCTTGAGATCGGATTCGGGGATCTCGATGTGGTCGGTCGTTTCGATCAGCGGGATGACCTCGACCGCAGCGAACGATGTCTGGCGTCGGCCCTGGTTATCGAAGGGTGAGATGCGCACGAGTCGGTGCGTGCCGGCTTCGACCGACAGCGTGCCATAGGCGTAGGGCGCCTTGACCTCGAAGGTCGCGGACTTCAGGCCCGCTTCCTCGGCGTAGGAGGTGTCCAGCACCTTGGTCGGGTGGCCGTGGCTTTCCGCCCAGCGCAAGTACATACGCATGAGCATTTCGGCGAAGTCGGCGGCGTCGACGCCGCCGGCTCCGGCGCGGATCGTGACGACGGCTTCGCGCTCGTCGTACTCCCCTGACAGCAGGGTGCGGACCTCAAGGTCGGCGAGGGACTTCGCAACCGCGTGCAGTTCGCTTTCGGCTTCGCGCAGCACGTCGTCGTCGCCTTCTTCCTGACCGAGTTCGACGAGAGCCTCGAGGTCATCGATCCGCGAGACCATCGTCGTGAGGTGCTCGAGCTCGCTTTGCGCGTGCGACAGCTTGGAGGTGACGGCCTGCGCCGCATCGGGGTCATCCCACAGGTTCGGCGCCGCGGCTTCTTCCGAAAGCTCGGCAATCGTCGCGCGCAGCTCGTCGGGCTTGCTCACGGCAAGGATGGTCTGCATCGTTTGCCGCAGGGCGGAGATCTCGTCAGAAAAGTCGGTGGCCACGAGATACCACGTTACGCGATCGACGGGCCATCTTGCTCGGGCACTAGCCGGATGAGCAGGTAACCGATCGACACGACGATCGCGATGAGCCCGCCCATCGCGATGGCTGTCGAGCCCAGGAGTCCGACGACCGGGGAGATAAGGCCCGCGAGCCCCACCTGGGTGGCACCAACGACGGCTGCGGCACTGCCTGCCCGGTCGCCATGTAGCGAGAGCGCGGTCGCGGTCGCATTCGGCATGACGACGGCGTTCAGCGCAAGAACAAAGAAGAGCGGAATCGAGATCGCGAGCAGCGAGGTGGGTGCCAGAACCGCGGCAAGGACGACGCCGAGGGCCATGAGGACTTCGATCGGCATGGCGCGCCGCAGGATCGATAGCGGCATCATCGTCTTGACGAGTCGGGCGTTGATCTGAGCACCCAGGACAATACCGATGCCGTTGATCGCGAAGATGATGGCGAACTGTTTTTCTGTCAGGCCGAAGCCTTCGCGCAGGACGAACGGGGAGGCGGATACGTAGGAGAAAAGGGCCGCCAGAGCGAGGGCCGGCACGACCGCGAGCGCCATGAACTGTCGGTCTCGGACCAACACCGCGTAGGTACGGAAGGCGCGCGAGAGCGGCTCCTTCATTCGTTTTTCTGCTGGGTGTGTCTCTGGCATGACGAGGAGCGTCGTCACGAGGACGAGCGCACCGATGATCGCGAGCACGACGAAGACGGCTCGCCAATGCCAGTGCGCTGCGATGAAGCCGCCGATCGTGGGAGCGAGCAGCGGCGCGAGCCCGATGACGAGCATCAGCCGGGACATGATCGCTGCGGCGCGCGCCCCTTGGAACCGGTCGCGGATGATCGCCATCGAGGTCACCTTGGCGGCAGCGTTTCCGACGCCCTGCAGGACGCGCAGCCCGATGAGGGAGGTAATCGTCGGGGCGAAAATACACGCGACCGACGTCAGGGTGTGGATGAGGAGCCCGGCGGCGAACGGCGCCTTACGGCCGAATTTGTCCGAGAGGGTTCCTACGAGGATCTGGCCGATCGCGCCGCCAATGAGCATGCCGGTGATCGTCGCGGATGCTTGAGCCGAGTTGGTGTTGAGGTCTGCGGCGACTTCGGGCAGGGAGGGCAGGTACATATCCACCGTGACGGCGGGTACCGCAGCCATCGCCCCTAGGAGGGTGACGAATCCGATGAAGCGAGCATTAGGCACTGTCATAGTCTAGATCATGGGGTGCGGCCTTCATAGAGTTCGGCCGAAGCCTGGGACCGTAGTTCGACGGGCCACAGGTAGTCCGGCAAAAAGGGCGGCGTCGCGACCGACCGAGTGGAGACGGACACACGCTCCTCGCCGACGCTCACGTCAAGCACCGCGAAGGAATCAGGCAGGGCGGTGCCCAGCCGGGCGAGATGTTCATCGATGGCCTCCCGCGCCGCCTGCTCCGACAGGTAGGGCCCGCCCGGTCCCCGACCGAGATAACCCTGAACGCTCACCGCGCTTGCGGCACGCACGGCCAGGGATTCGGCCAGCGTCTGCAGCCCCTTGCGTTCCAGGTGGACGGCCGATGCGGCAATCACGCTGTACCCGAGGAGGAGGACGACCGCGAGGATCCCGATCGCGAGCAGCGTGATCCGGCCAGATTCCTCGCGGTTAGCTCGCGCAGTCAACGCTTTCATGGTCCGCGCTCCAGGTAGGGATTGGCAACCCCGACGGCATTGGCGGCGATGCTCACCCGACTCCCCAGGCGATCGGCGAGGAACATCGGGATGAGTGGTAGCGGTTGATCGACGGTGACGACGACGTCGATATAGGCCTTCGGGTCGGTGCAGGAGGCGGTGGAGCACGTGATCGATAGTTCGACGTCGTCGGCGTCGAGCCCGAGGTCGTGGGCTGACATCTGCGCGACGGCCTGCGCGTGGGCGCGGGCGGAGTCTTCCGAGCGAGCCTCCGACATAATTCGCGCTACCTCCCGGGCGGTGCCCTCGGCGGCGAAGGTCGCGGCCTGCATGGAAAACAGCGTCGCGATGAGATAGAGCGCCGGAATCAGGAGCAGAACGGTGATCGAGACGAACTCGATCACGGCGGCGCCGTTTTCGTCGTGGAGGCGTTCCCTCATGAACCGGCCCCGGTGGTGAGGAACTGGTCTTCGCGTACCGCGTGGGCTTGGATGTCGAACCCGCCCGTCGGCCCCAGCAGTCCGATCACGGGCAGCGGGGCCTTCACGGAGACTCGCACGGCGGCCACGCCGTCGATTGTGACCTGCTCGATCGAGATATCGGACGCATAACCCTCCGAGACGGCCGAGGTAATGAGCTCGTGAGCGAGCTGAACACCGTCAGCGTCGGTGCCGTCCATCATGGCGGCTCGCCGCGCGCCTTCGGCAGCGGAGTCCCGAAGGATCGAGTGGATGTGGGCGGCGAAGACGAACTGGATCAGCGCGAGCAGCACAAAGAGCAGCATGGTGAGGACCATGACGTATTCGGGGATGACGGAGCCCCGCTCACTGTGCAGTGCCGCGCGCATGGCTTACTTTCCGATGATGCCGACGCGCTCCATGCTGGATTTGAAGATCTGCACGAGCGTGTCTCCGGCGACGCCCCATAGCAGCAGCACGAGGCCAGCGGTCATTAGCGTGATGAGGACCCAGCCGGGAACGTCGCCGCGCTCCTGGTGCAGGCGGTTGCGGCATCGGGCCGTGAGGGTCGAAAATTTTACGAGTGCACGAGACATGGTTGTCCTTTCGGGTTATGGCGTGACGAGAGTGAGCGTCGCTGCCGCGGGAAAGAGGGCAAACAAAACTGAAATGGGCATGATGAGGAAAACGACGGGAACGAGCATCCCGATTTCGCGTTTACCACCGCTTTCCATGAGTGCTTCGCGCTGTTCGGCTCGCATATCGGAGGCGAGTCCGGACAGTACCGTTGCGAGGGGTGTGCCGCGCTCGAGCGCGGTGACAAAGGAGTCAGCAAAGCGCTGCAACTGCGGGATGCCGCTGTCGCGTCCGAGGCGTTCGAAGGCCGTCGTCAGCGGCAGCCCGGAATGCACGGCGCCCAGCATCGTGCGCAGGCGCAGGCTGAATTCCGCTGACCCGAGGGAGCTGACCCGGCTGAGGGCGGCGATCGGTCCCTCCCCCGCACTGAGGGCGAGCGAGAGGAGTTCTGCCACGTCGGGCAGTTGGCCGACAATACGTGCGCGGTAGCGCTCGACCTGCCACGTCAGGAACGTGTCACGCGCGAGCGCCCCGCCGATTGCCGCGAGCACAATGACGACGATGATGATCGGGACGGGGATCCGCCACCGTAAGAACAGCGGAATCACGGCCATCGCGACAACGAGCGCGATGGCCGACCACGCCAGTTGCTCGGTCCGGAATGCGGCGACGGTCGTTCCGCGCCCGAGCGCCGCGAGACGGGACGCAACCGACGAGGTCGTCGATCCAATCACGGAGATTACGCGCCCCAGGTCCGTGGCGGCGGCCCCGAGGAGTTGGCGCACCGGCGAGCGACCGGACTGCAGGCGATCGCGCGCCGCCGAATCGAACATGGGCGCGATCCGGCTGACAAGCGTCGGCTGTGTCGCCCGCCAGGACAGGTAGATCTGGAACAGTCCTATCCCCGCAACGATTCCGATGATGGCTCCCACAACGATCGGGCTCATACGAGACTCCGCTGTTCGGCGGGCAGGCGCCCGATGACCGTCATGAGGTGATGCGCGATGACCGTGAGCACGGCCCCGCCTGCGAGGACAAGAGCCCCGGCGGCGGAGTCGAATGCTCGCGCGTTTTCTGGCCGCATACACAGCAGCAGCAAGATGAGCCAGGGCGCGGCGGCCGCGAGTCGGGCACCGTTGACAGTCCAGGATTGACGCGCCAGCAGTTCGCCCCGAGTGCGCTGCTCACTGCGCAGCGTCGAGATGAGCGAACGCAGCAGGTTACCGATGTCGTGGCCGCCGACATCCTTGGCGACGCGGAGGGCTTCGGCAACCCGGTCGGCGACGGGGTCAGCGAACCGATCCTTCATCGCATCGAGCGCGTCGTCGATCCGACCCGACATGTGCAGGGTGCGGGAAAACTCCTCGAAACCCGGGCGCGTGGCGGGCGGGCCCGAGACCCCGAGCGCGGAGACGGCTTCAGCGAGCGGGAGCCCGGAGCGGATTCCGGCGAGCAGGGATTCGATGACCTCGGGCCATACGCCCGTGATCTCCTCGCGATTGCGACGAGCCCGCGAGCGGATCCACAGGTAGGGCGCGGCCGCGGCGGCACCGGCGGCAAAGAGCGAGACGATGATGCCCGTCGTGAACATGAGGACCGTCGCCGCGGCAATCATGGCAAGGATGAAGCACACGGCGAGAAAGCTCGCGGGACGCACGCGCGCGAACCCGGCGTCGATCAGTAAGCGGCGGAGCCGGGTGTCTCGCTGCTTCGGCCCTTGGTACGGGTAGCTCAGCGCTGACCAGATCAGCAGTACTCCGGCGCCCGCCAATAGTCCGACCATGACGCCCATCAGTCCATCAACTCCGCGACGATATCGATCCCCGCGCGCTCGAAGGGTTCGGTCGACAGTGAGCCGGGGCCGTGGCAGCGTAGCGTGTCTCCCTCGCGGGTGAAGATGGGCGCGAGTTCGACGACGCCGTCTTCGATCCGGCCGGTCGCGGCGGCGATTTCTCCGACGCGGCGACGCCCACTCGCATCCAGTGTCAGGTAGACGACGACCCCGGCCGTGGCGGCAACTGTCGGGGTCACGAAGGCACTCGAGACGTTCTCGGCCGCGAGCAGCGGCAGCGTACAGAGTTTGTTGATCGCCTCGCGCGCCGAGTTCGCGTGGATCGAGCTCATGCCCGGCAGCCCCGAGTTGAGCGCGACGAGCATGTCGAAGGCTTCGGCTTCCCGCACCTCCCCGACGATAATTCGGTCGGGACGCATACGCAGTGATTCCTTGACGAGACGGCGCAGCCCCACTTCGCCCGTGCCCTCGAGTGAGGCCTGGCGGCACTGCATCGCGACGCAGTCTCGATTGGATAGACCAAGTTCAAAGACTTCTTCGCACGTGACGATCCGCTCCCCGCTCGGGATTTCGCCCGCGAGCGCTCGAATCATCGTGGTTTTGCCTGCCTGGGTGCGTCCGGCGATCAGGATGTTGAGTCCGGCTCGCACGCTGGCCGCCAAGAATCGCGCGGCCTGCGGGGTCAGCGAACCGGCCCGCACGAGGTCCGCGATACGGCCCGCGCGTGCCACGAACTTTCGGATGTTGACCGCCCATGGCCCGTCGGTGATGGGGGAGATGACGACGTGTAGTCGCTCCCCTCCGGGCAGCCGGGCGTCGACGAAGGGCTCCGACAGGTCGAGGCGTCGCCCGGCCAGGCGCAGCATCCGTTCGACGAGGTCTTTGATTTGCTGGTCGGAGATAAGCGTCGTCGTCAGTTCTGAGACTCCGGACCGGGCGACGAAAACCGCGTCGGGACCGTTGATCCAGATCTCTTCGATGCTGGGGTCATCCAGATAGGGCTGCAACACCCCGAAACCTACGACGCTGTCGTGCAGATGCTTGCGCAGCTCCGCGAGATCGGTCTCCAACGAGGCATTACCGGCGAGCGCGCTGAGCTCAAAGGAGTTGACGGCGTCGTCGAGGATATCGCGCATCGCGTCGTGGTCGACGAGCGGATCAATGTTGCTGTCCGCGACACGCTTGCGGACATCCGCCTCGATCGTGGCGATGGTCAACACATCTTCCTCCCAAGGTTGACCTGGCACACATTCTGGTAGCGCCTAAGGTAACGGAGGATACGGAAAGGAGCAATACACCTTAACTCAACTGTGGATACTTTGACAGTCGGCGTGCCAAGGGGCATGCCTGCACCTTCGGCAATAACGTAGGGGTGTGACCAGCCATCCTTTTATCGCCCTCGCGGCGGCCGCAACGAACGCAGTGCCGGACTTTAACGTCACCGCGATTGGCCCACCCCAGCGCGCGAGCGACGACTGGCTTTCGACCGCTGTCGTTGATGCCGACGGCCACCGATTTACGGTCCTAGGTGCCCGCAGCGAGACCGCGAAACTCCGGCTGGCCGCGGAGCAGCCGATCCTGGCCGCGCTCACGAAACCGCACTACGCCACGGGGCTCCCGTTCCAACTCGCGAAGGCCGCCGGGACCGCTCGCACGGCCGAGAATGATCCGCTCGTCGTGTTCCCGGAATTGCCGGGTCAGCCGCTCGTGTTGAAGTTGCTGAATCAGGATGCTGCGCGCTCGCTCGGCGCGGCAATCGGTGCGATCCACGAGCTCGATCAGACGATCGTTTCGGATTTGAATCTTCCGATCGAAGACGCCCCGACGATCCGCACCCGCCTGTTGGCGGAAGTGGATGAGGCTGCCCGCACGTCGCGGGTGCCATCGAGCCTGCTGAACCGTTGGGAGCAAGCCCTTGAGGACGTGTCCCTGTGGCAGTTCGCGCCGTGCGTGATCCATGGCGACATCTCAGATGAGACCCTGCATATGGCCGGCGATGAGCTTGCCGCGGTCACCGGCTGGTTCGGTCTCGCGGTCGGTGATCCGGCTGCTGATCTTGCCTGGCTGTTTGCCTCCGCGCCGGAGGACTGCCTCGATGCGTTAGAAGAGTCGTATGCGGTCTCGCGGTCGCAGCAGCCGGATGCCCACATCGTTGACCGGGCACTCCTGCTGAGCGAGCTCGCGTTGTCACGTTGGCTGCTGCACGGCGTTCGTAACGATGATCCGCAAGTCATTGCGGATGCCGAGGACATGTTGACGACGCTGGCCCGCCAGGTCGGCGACGACCGGCCGCTCGGTCGCACCTCGCCTGTGATCGAGACCGACTGGTCTGACAGCTGGCAGGACACGTCCGAGGACGCCGCGACGAACGGTTCTGACGAGCGCTAGTCCTCCGAGTATTCGCTGTCGTTCAGTTCGGCACCGATCGCCAGGTCTCGGCTGACCGGGTCGAGCACCGATAGTTGTTGCGCGATTTCTTCCACGCTCATCTTCACGCCGTGGATTTCTCGTCCGTGGGCGACATAAAAGAAGCATGCCTCGATCGTGTCGGGGTCAAGGCCGCGCGCTGCGGCGACTGCGTGGCGGTAGATCTGTAGCTGGAGGGAACGGATCGCGAGCGACTGCTCGGTTCGCGGCGGGCTTCCGGTCTTCCAATCGACGATGAGGAGCCCGTCGTCGGTGTCGAACAGTGCATCGATCTTGCACTGGATCTGGAGTTGTTTTTCTCCTACGGGTACCGACAGGGCGAGCGTTTCTTCGACAGCAATCGGGTCCATCGATTCGAAGCGAGAGTTCCGGAAATTCTCCTGCCACGTTTCTAGCTTGGGAAGCTGGTAGTCGTCGGCTCCGGGAATCTCAATCAGGCGCTCCTTGAGGTAGTACTCCTCGACCCAACGGTGGAATTCCGTCCCGAGACGCGCGGCATCGCTCGGTCGCGCGGGCAACGGTCGACGCAGATAGGCGAGGTACTCCTCGGGATTGCTGCTGACGGATTGGACCTGCGTAGCGGAGAGGCGACCGGGAGCCTCGATCACGATCTCTCGCGAACCACGCTGGGCCGCTGCTTGTGCGATGACGAGGTCGGCTTCTTTGAGTAGTCGCGACCTCGCTCCGGCGGGAGCGGCGTCGGGTTGCGCCAGCGCGAACTGGACGTGCTCGGCGGAACGTTGCAGAGCGGCCTTCCGATGCCCAATCGCCGTGTCCGTCGAGGGATATGTCGGGGCATCCGTATCGTCAGTGAGCTCGCGATCTTTCTTGGCAAGCCCCTCGGGAGCAGCCAAGCGCATCTCGAGTTCGACACTGTTCCCGTTAATATCGCGCAGGACCGGAGTCGCGAATCCATCGGCCGTCGAACCGGCCGTCCACCATATGTCCCCTGGACGATTCGCAGGAGGGGCGCCGGCTGCGAGCCACGCTGACACGCTCTGAGCAATGGGTTTATCGCTGTTGGCCAGTTCGTGGGTCGCGGGCAGGATCTCGACGAGAAACCTGGACAGCATTTTCGGGTTCGTGGTGTTGGCCCACCAGGAGGAGGTGAGAACAAGGGTTTCTTTCGCCCGGGTAGCAGCGACGTAGGCAAGGCGTCGTTCTTCTTGCAGGGTGTAGGCAGCCGCTGCCTTAGCAAACCCACTGACACGTTTGGTTCCCGTCTCGTTCAGGAAAGCTCCCATGGGCGAATCGTCGGCGGCATCGGGAGTGACAGAGTTTTTCTCTCCGGTGAATTCGGGCAATGAGTCATGGTCGCGTCGAAGCCGCCACGGTAGTTGGGAAATGTCTGAGACCCACTCCGACTTCGTAAACTCATACGGATTCGTGCGGGACCTATGGGAGGGGAATTTCCCCTCCTGCATTCCCGCAACGATGACGTGGTCGAACTCCAGACCTTTTGCTGCGTGGATCGTCATGAGTTGGACGGCGAGATGCTCGGTTCCGTCGGTTCCTTCGCTAGCCGGAACGACGATTTCCGCTTCCTGATCCAAGCCGCGCTCAACGCTGTCTGCCGTTGCGAGCCAGGCCAGGAATGACGTCAAGGTCGAGCCTTCCGGTACGACTGCGACGAAGGAGCGAGCGACCTGTCGGAACCTATCGAGGTGCCTCCTGCTTGCGAGACCGGGGCCCTTTGGTCGTGCCATGACGTCGATATCGAGCCTCAGGGCACGCTCAGCGGTGGCGACAATGTCTTCCAGGTGTGATCCAAAGGCGGACCGCACCTGGAAGATCGCATCTCGTAAATCTTCGAGGCGCGCTCGCCCCGTATCGGACAGTTGATGGCCCTCGGAGGTGATGTAGGATTCCGGCGGCAACATGTTGAGCACTTCGACCAACGTGGTTGCGGGGAGTTCGATGGCCTTGGCGGCTTCGCCATCCACTGTATGGTCCCCGGTAGCTTCTCCCCGATTTCTTCGGGTTAGCTCTCGCGCCCAGCTGGACAGCACCATGATGTCGGCGGTGCCAAGGCGGCAGCGGCTGAGCAGCCGTCCGGCGGCGTCGCCTCGAGAGGCATCATTAGCGACATCGAGGAGGGCTCGTAGGTCGGCGACCTCGGGGGTAGACAGGAGTCCAGACAGTCCATTGACTTCGTGGGGAATCCCGGCATCGAGCAATGCCGCAGCGACCGCTTCTAGCGTGGCGCGCGTGCGAGCGAGGACCGCAATCGTTTTGTTTTTGCCCGGCTCCCACACGATCGAGATAGCTCGAACGATTGATTCCATCTCACCGTCGGTATCGGCTGCGACACTGACCGCCACCTGGCCGGGGCCTGCATGATCGGCTGCGTCCAGCAGCGGCACCGGTACTGCACCCGTCGACAGCTGTAGCGGGTGGGCAAGATGGTTCGCCGCATCGAGGATGAGCCGGTCGTTCCTAAAGGAACGGTTCAACGGAAGCGTCTCAACGGGGCCGCCAGTGCTGAACCGCGACTGGAAATCCGCTAGCGCCTGAGCGGAGGCGCCACGCCAACCGTAAATCGCTTGGTTGGGGTCCCCCACGGCCGTGATGCCGTGGTCTGGCCCGAACAGTCGGAGCAAGAACTCGAGCTGCATCACCGAGGTGTCTTGGAATTCATCGAGAAGAACGAGCCGGTAACGCTCGCGCATCACCCGTTGCACATCGGGGATCTCGGCCACCATGGCAGCGATTGCCACCTGGTCGGAGAACTCAATGACGCCAAGTTCTCGCTTTTTCTCCTCATACACGTCAACGAAGTCAAGGAGAGCTAGTCGGCGCGCGAGAGCACGCAGCAGAGTGGCGCCTGGAGTTTCTAACTCTTGCGCGGTGAGGAGCACGCGCCGGGCGTCATCGGGCACATGTCCTTTGAGGACGTCGGCAATCTCCCGGTGGACATTGGCACCGCCCTTCGAGCGCGGCTCGAAAAGCTGCGCACACTTTTCGGCGTAGTCGATGAGCTCCTGCCGTGCTTGAGCTACGGGGATGAGGTTGTCGCGTAGCTGCGCCGCGAGGTTACGCGCATTCCCGGCAGTGGCATCGATCGTTTTCCCAATGACGGAATAGTCTCCGGGAGCAGCCGCGACGATTTCCTTCATGAGCTGGATGGCATGGCCATCGGTGATGTGTTGGGCATCCGGGTTCTCACCGAGGCGCAGGCCGAAGTCTCGCGCGACTGCAGCGGCAAACGAGTTGTACGTCGAAATCTCGGGCTGTTCGAGAAGAGTTTCGCTCTCGAGATTTCCGAGTAAGCCCCGAACGTTGCGAGAAAGCTGCGAGGTTGCCTTCCGGGTGAAGGTGAGACCGAGTACCTGGTCAGGACGGACAACGCCCTGGTCGACCAGATGAGCTACGCGCAGACCCATCGTCGTGGTCTTGCCGGAACCTGCACCCGCGACGACGAGCAGAGGTTTCAGCGGAAAGTCGATGACCTTTTCCTGTTCGGGCGTCGGCGCATATTTTTGGCCGAGCCGACTGGCAAGTGACGCGACACTTCCGGGGGCGGAGATTCGTTCAGACAACTCGCTGTCCTTCCGGTTGTGCGGGG
This sequence comes from Bowdeniella nasicola, assembly GCF_001907295.1. Classification (GTDB taxonomy): domain Bacteria; phylum Actinomycetota; class Actinomycetes; order Actinomycetales; family Actinomycetaceae; genus Bowdeniella; species Bowdeniella nasicola. The sequence goes on along the minus strand of NZ_MQVR01000048.1, from coordinate 8,235 downwards.
CAGGAACTTCGTACCGGACAGAATCCGCACCTACCGTTCACGAACGCCTTTTTCTCACCACGCTCGATGAAAGTACGCGCTGTCGTGAGGTACTCATCCATGTTTATCTCGGTTTCCGACAACGCGGACTGCACCCTCGTGGTCGCTTTACCGCTACTTTCTCCTTTCAGGTACACCAGTGTTGCTCCCTGGGAGGGGGCACCAGAATCCTTTTCGTACGCGTACTGGTAGAGCGCGAGCTGCGGATTCGCTTGTGCTTGGGTCCCGGTAATAGCCTTCGAAGACGTTTTGAAATCAACGATTCGGGCCCCTTCAGGATTGTGTTCGATCCGGTCGAGTCGCCCATTGATATGCAACCCGTGCGCATCGAATTTCATTTTGGTTTCGAGCTCAACCTTGCCCTGGTGGGAGGCAAGGTATTGGGCGAGCCTATCTGTCATGATTTCGAGTTCTTGGCGCACGCGGTTCGCTTCCCAGCCATTGCGACGTGGCAGCGGGAACTCGAGTAGCAGCTCATCCAACCGCTCACGCATTTCGGCTCGGAGTTCATTTTCGGGAATTTCCTTCGCCCCGTATTCCTCGGCCAGTTGGTGAATCAGCGTGCCGGAGTTCATCGCAAGGGTGGATTCCGACTGGGCACCTGCACGCTCGAGGAACCGCCGCAATGGGCAGGTCAGGATGCTCTCGAGGTCCGAGGGCCCGAGGCTTGCAGGAACCTCGGGTGGGAAGGCCTCGGCGGTAGTCGTTGGCTCCCAGAGTCCCGGCCATGTCGCCGGGTCGGCTCCGGGCACATCGAGTCGGGCGAGCGTTGCGAGTCGGGCAGCGAGCTGGGCACGCTCGGCCTCTCTTGTGTCATCGTCTTCGAGCGCTGCGCGCAGTGCGGCGACCATGCCCCTCGGTGAGAGCTGGCGGCGGCCGTAGTCCCAGGTGGGATTGGGGTCGGCTTTCGTCACCAGGACAGAGGGCAAGGTCTCGCCATCGTCGACGCTCGTGAGAATGAGATGCTCGCTGGCGCAGGCGCAAGCAGCAAGGAACATGCGAAGTTCCCCTGCGATCGTCTCTCGACGTGCCGCGGCGTAGCTTTCGGCATCGGCCTCCCCCAGCGGTCGCGATGGATCTTGCCGGCCCGAGAAAATATCGACCAGGGACTGCCAGCGCAGTGTCGTATCCCGGATTCGAGTATCGGGCCAAGCACCGTCATAGAGACCGGGAATGATCACCACGGGCCAATGTCTGCCGGCAGCTTGCCCCACGGTCAGCACCGAGACGGCCTCGGGGATTTGGCCGTGGTCTGCGAGCGTATCGGTGGGAATCGATTGGCGTTCGAGGTCATCGAGGAATACCGAGGCGCTCGCCCCGAAATTGCGTTCGGCATGGGTGGCGGCGACCTTGAACAGTGCCATGACCGCGTCGAGGTTGTGGTCGGCCGTCGCCCCCACCAGTCCCCCAGCGAGTGCCTGGTCGCGCCAGATCTCGGCGCGGCCGCACTCCTCCCACACGTCCCACAGGACGCTTTCGGCGGGCTCGCTGTTCGCCGCGGAGGTGCTCGCACGTTTGAGCGCCTCCGCGAGCTTCCTTGGCCCGGCTTGCAACTCGGCCGGCAGCAAGGCGGCAGCGGGAGGCATAAGACAGGCCTCAATGAGGCGGAGTTTGACCCGACCTTGCGCGGTTCCGATTCCGGTGGAGTCGGCGGCATCGGCGGCGGCACACGCGCGCATGATGCGGCGCACGTCCGCCGGGTCGACCCGGATCAGAGGCGAGGTCAACAGCTCGCGTACGCTCTCGTGCAGCTGATCGACCCGGTCGAGGAATTCTTCCGATGTTGTCAGGGCCCGATCGGCGTCTCCCCCGCGCAGGCCCGGGCGGATCAGGCCTTCAACGATCGCGCCGTAGTCCACCGCAATCCGCGCGGCCGACAGGAGTGGCGCGATCGCGGGTTCCTCGCTCAACAGGACCTCGGTCTGCGAGGTTTGGACCTGGATGCCTGCATGCCGCAGGGCACGCGCGAACCGCTGTGCGTCGGCGCTGGAGCGTGTCACGATCGCGATCTGCCGCAGGGAATAGGGCTTCGCTGGCGCTGTGGCCTCTTCGCGGGTGGCGCCGAGCTCATCGCGATGTCCGGTGAGAGCGAAGGAGCGGACGAGGTTAACAACGTGGTGTTCTTCTTGGGACGCCGTCGGAAGGACGTGGGCTACCGGCTTTTCGCCTCCGCTCTCCGCCTGCCAGTGCCGCTGCACGGTGAGCCCCGCGGTAGGGATCGACGCAGCGAGATCCCGCAGAATGGCGCCACGGGATTCCGGATGGAGGAACGAATGCGACAGCGGCAGGGCGGGCCCGTACTCGGCGATGAAATCGGGCCGAGCGCCGCGGAAGATCTCCACGGACTGGTCGGGATTGGCGACGAGTGCGATCCTCACGTGGTGGTCTCGCAAGGCGTCGACGAGTGCCCAGCCGGCATTGGTGAGTTCGTGTGCATCGTCGATGATGACCCAGTCGGGCAGGCCGCCTTCGGCCGCGGGCCAATGCCGGACGGCGCCTGCGGCCGCGGCGACGAGCGCGGAGACGTCGAGGCGCTCACCCTGGTCCTCGGTCGCCGAGGCGAGCGACTGCAGTTGCTCGTAACGTTCGTAGAATTCGGCAACGAGGTGCCACACGGGTACCGACATCTCGTCGGCGAGCGCGCAAATGTCGCCGGGGCCGCGGTCGCATTCCTGGGCCCGCATGATCGAGTCGCGCAGCTCGTGGCGGAAGCGTTCGACGCCGAGGATCTCGTCGGGTAGACCGGCGGCCGCGAGCGCAGAGTAGATCCTTGCGTTCGTGGGATCCTCGGGGCCACGGTCGATGACATCGGCGATGATGTCGGTGAGTACGGCGTCGGTCTCGGCGCCCGTGACCATGCGAGGCGGGGGTTCGGAATCGGATTCGGCGCGTAGGGCGAGCAAGGCGAAGGCGAGCGAGGACATGGTGTAGCTCGTTCGCATGGGCGTTCGATCCCCGAGCCGGGCACGTAGTTCTGAGTGGAGTTCGTCCGCGGCGAGCCGGCCCCGGCCGAGGACGACGACGTGGTGGCCCGCAGCGAGTTCGGCATGTGCCTTTTCGATCACCGCGGAGGTTTTGCCCGTGCCAGGACCACCGACCGCGAGGCTGATCGGCCCGGAATGTTCAACAAACGCGCGCTGCTGATCGGTCAGCGTTTCAGCCGAGAGCGCAGCGTAGCGGCGTGGAACATCGATGATTCTCACTCGTGGCGCGGTCATGCTTCCATCTCACCAGAAACCTCGGACACGCACGTCGTGGCGGCTGGCTACACTGAGAATTAGTTCGATGTACCGTTCGAAGAATTGAGGACAGATCCCATGGATGTCACCGTCGGAATGACCAACGTGCAGCGCGAGATCACGCTGGAGATTGACAAGAACCATGACCAGATCGAAAAGCTCGTCGCGGACTGTATCGAAAACCAGTCGTCGCTGAAACTCGAAGACGATCGTGGCCGGGTCCTGTTCGTTCCCGCGGATCGTCTCGCCTACGTCCTTATCGGTTCCCCCGAGCAGCGTCGCGTCGGGTTCACCCTTTAGTCATTACGGGGCGAGGCCCAGCGCGCTCATCCGCTGTGAATGCGCGCGGGTCAGCTCCGTCATCGTCGCCGCTGAATCTCCCGGGAGCACGCTCGGTTCGGCATCGATGAGGTGGCGCACCACCGCGATCGTCTCCCCCATCACGCGCCTGCCCCATAGGGACAGTCGCGCGGTCAACTGCTGATCGTCCGTCAGGGCGGGACGCAGCTCTTCCTGCACGAAATCCACGTGCGCGCTCGACGACAGGTGGGCGCGGGCCGCGTCGCCCACGGACTCATCGTCGGCGATGATCGCCCGCAGGAAATCCTGGACCAAGTTGAACGACACGTAGGTCTTGACGAGCCGCTCGTGCCAGTCCTGCGGCTGTATCCGGCAATAGAAGTCGACGACCGCGGCATCGGCGCGACGCACGATCGGCGCGTCGATGAAGGGCGGCAGCGTCTTTAAGACGGTCATCTCCTCGGCTGCCAGCTCGGCGAGCGCCAGTTTTTGGCGCGGCGTTGGCGCGTGGAAGGAATCTTCCGCGAGTTGATGGAAGGCAATGAGGAGAGCAGCACCTAAGAGGCTCGTACGCTCATCAGACGGAAAATGACTAGACACGACTTCAGTTTACGTGTCGTTCTCGACACTGTTACCGACTTGAGTCGCATCCAGCCGCTACAGTAGTGATGTTCGAGGCTGACCGGTCGTTGGAATCCTGACGAACTCATGCTCCCCTTGTTGGAGCGCCCCGCCGTTGCGGGGCTTGAATTGTGCGATCGGCTGCCATCCCGTTGCCGATCCCCAAGGATAGTGACAATGACTGAGCCAACTGGCATCGTCCAGGTGGGCGAAATCCCCGCCGAATACACCTCCCCCGCCGATTCCGTGACCGTGGAGTTTTCCGACTTCCCGCTCAAGGACGAGATCGTCGAGGCGCTGCGTGACCTCGGTATCGAGACGCCCTTCCCCATCCAGGCGCTCACCCTACCGGTGGCCCTCGACGGCCACGACATCATCGGCCAGGCTAAGACCGGCACCGGCAAGACCCTCGGTTTTGGTCTGCCGCTGCTCAACCGACTCGACCTGTCGAAGGTCGGCACGAAGGCCGCGCCACAGGCGCTCGTCATCGTCCCGACGCGCGAACTCGCGGTCCAGGTCGCGCGCGACCTCGAGGCCGCGGGCAAGAAGCTCGGCGCCCGCATCGTCCAGATCTATGGTGGCCGCGCGTTCGAGCCGCAGATCGATGCGCTGAACCGCGGCTGTGAGGTCGTCGTCGGCACGCCCGGCCGCATGCTCGACCTACTCAACCGCAAGGTGCTACAGCTTTCCCAGGCCCGCACGGTCGTCCTCGATGAGGCCGACGAGATGCTCGATCTCGGCTTCCTGCCCGACGTCGAATCACTGCTCGCCGCGACCCCGGGTGGCCGTCACACGATGCTGTTCTCGGCCACGATGCCCGGTGCCGTCATCGCGATGGCGCGCCGCTACATGTCCCGCCCGACCCACATCCACGCGCAGGACCCGCGCGATGAGTCCGCGACGGTGGGCGCCGTGACCCAGGCGGTCTACCGCGCCCACGCGCTGAACAAGGTCGAGATGCTCTCGCGCATCCTGCAGGCCGAAGGCCGCGGCCTCACCATCGTCTTCACGCGCACCAAGCGCACGGCGGCGAAGGTCGCCGACGAGCTCATGGACCGCGGTTTCGCTGCGGCCGCGCTGCACGGCGATCTCGGCCAGGGCGCGCGTGAGCAGGCGCTGCGTGCGTTCCGTTCCGGCAAGGTCGATATCCTCGTCGCGACCGACGTCGCCGCTCGCGGTATCGACGTCGACGATGTCACGCACGTCGTGAACTACCAATGCCCCGAAGACGAGAAAATCTACCTGCACCGCATCGGCCGCACCGGCCGCGCGGGCAAGGCCGGCACCGCGGTGACCTTCGTCGACTGGGACGACACGCACCGCTGGATGCTCATCGACAAGGCCCTCGGGTTCAAGGCCGGAAACCCCGTCGAGACGTACCACACGTCCGATCACCTCTACTCCGACCTCAATATCCCGACCGATGTCACCGGCGTGCTGCCACGCTCCGAGCGCACCCGTGCGGGCCTCGATGCGGAAAAGATCGAAGACCTCGGCGAGACCGGAAAGCGCACCCCGCGTGGCGGACGTTCGCGCGGTGGCCAGCGCCGGAATTCGGATCGCCAGTCGTCGGGACGGCCGCGCCGCAACCGGCAGCGCCGCCGCACCCGCGGAGGAAAACCGACCGAGTAAGCACTGCCGGATTCCACCAATCTTTGGCGCACGAAATGCGAGAAAAACGAGTGCCGTCTCTGCGCTCACGTTACGCCCATGACGATTGATTGGACGCTAAGAGCCCGCGACGTGGTCGCGGGCTCACTCTTATCCGGCTCCGAGGCCTTGGCGCTGCTTGCCGCACCACCCGCGGATCACCCCGACATCCTTGCGGCGGCCGCCTGGCTCCGCCGTCGGGGCTTCAAGATGAGCGTCAAACTCAACTACCTCGTCAATGTGCGCTCGGGCCTGTGCCCGGAGGACTGCACCTACTGTTCGCAGCGGCTCGGCTCGGATGCCGACGTCTTGAAATACTCCTGGCTCAGCCCCGATGAGGCGAGCGCGCAGGCCCAGGCCGGCGTCGCCGGGGGCGCGCGTCGCGTCTGCCTCGTCGCCTCCGGCCGCGGGCCCTCCACACGCGATGTCGAACGCGTCGCCCAGATGGCCGAGGGCATCAAGGCCGCCGACGAGTCGATCGAGGTGTGCGCCTGCATCGGGTTCGTCGACGAGGCCGCGACGGCCCGAAGGACGCGGGCGTCGACGCTTACAACCACAACCTCAACACCTCGCGCGGCCAGTACTGAGATCTGCTCGACGCACACCTATGACGATCGCGTCGAGACCGTCACCGCCGCGAGGAACGCGGGACTGTCGCCGTGCTCGGGCCTGATCATTGGGATGGGCGAGACCGATGAGGACATCGTCGACACGCTCAGCGACCTCGTCGCCCTCGGCGTCGAATCGATCCCCGTTAACTTCCTCATGCCGTTCGAGGGCACGCCGATGGCGGGCCGCTGGGACCTCACCCCCGAGCGCTGCCTGCGGGTCCTCGCGCCCGAAACCGAGATCCGGATCGCGGGCGGCCGCGAGATGCACCTGCGTTCTCAGCAGCCGGTTGCGCTCACGATCGCGAACTCGTTGTTCCTCGGCGACTACCTCACAAGCAACGCGCGACCGCGGCCTGCTCTGGCATCCCTACGGCCCCCTCACCGGCCCCACCCCGCGCGAGGTCATCGGCGCTGACGGCGTCTGCCTCGCCCTCCGCGAGGCGGAAGGCACGAAGCGGCGCGTCATCGACGCGATGAGCTCGTGGTGGTACCAGATCCATGGCTACCGACATCCCGCACTCGACGCCGCCGCCCACGCCCAGCTCGAGTCCTTCGCGCACGTGATGTTCGGCGGCCTCACCCACGCCCCGGCGGTCGAGCTCGCCGAACGCCTCGTGGCGATCAGCCCCAACGGGCTCGACCACGTGTTTTAACCGACTCCGGCTCCGTCAGCGTCGAAGTCGCGATCAAGGCCGCGCTGCAATACCAGCGCGCCCGCAGGCGACAAGCGCGCACCCGTATTGCTTCGCTGCGCGGCGGCTATCACGGCGACACCTTCGCGACGATGAGCGTCGGCGACCCCGAGGGCTCCCTGCACGCGACCTCCCCGTCGCTGATCCCCGACCAACTGCTGCTGCCCCGGCCGCCGCGCTCCCTCCTGCTCATCGCCGACGAGACCGCGACCGGGTTGGGCCGCCTCGGCCACCTCACGGTGTGCGACTGGGCGGGCATCACGCCCGATCTCATGTGCGTCGGTAAAGCCCTCACCGGCGGCGATCCCGCCGCAGAGGCCTTGCGCATCGGGCGCGCGCTGCAGGCCGGGTCCGCCCCCCGCCGCCGACCTTCCGCAGGTGCGCGACGTGCGCACGATCGGCGCGGTTGGCATCATCCAGCTCACCACGAGCGTCGACGTGAGCGCCGTGACCGCGACGGCGCTCGAGCGCGGCGTGCGGGTCCGCCCCTTCCGCGACCTCATCTACACGATGCCGCCGCTCATCATCACCGACGCCGAACTCACCCAGCTGTGTACGGCCCTCGTCGGCGCGGCGAAGGGGAGCGCATGACCATCTGGATCATGACGGGCACCGACACCGAAATCGGTAAGACGATGACGACGGCGGCCCTCGCCGCGCTCCTTGCGGCCCGCGGGCGGCGCGTCGCGATCGATAAGCCCGCCCAAACTGGCATGAGCGGCGCGGACGAGCTCGGCGATGCCGCGCTTGCACGCCGGCTTTCGGGGGCGGCGCACGCGAGCGAAGGCGTCCGCCTGAACGCACCCCTCGCGCCCGTGCGTGCCGCGCTCGAGCAGGGCACGACGCTGCCTGGCCCCGACGTGCACACCGCCCGGATCCGCGCACTCGCCTATGACGACGTCCTTGTCGAGGGCTCGGGCGGCCTGCTCGTCGAGCTCGCGCCCGGCTGGGATACCGGGCTCTTCAGAGTTGAGTGTGGGTTGATGCGTCCAGACCCCCACCGATGAGGAGCATGCGGAGTCGGTAGTTCTCGAGGTTGCGGAATCCGCGAGCGATCCGACGGCCCAGCTCGATGATCCCGTT
>NZ_MQVR01000047.1 GCF_001907295.1 Bowdeniella nasicola | reverse complement strand
GGGTTTAGGAACTTCGGCCACTACGTGCTGCGCTGTCTGCTCCACTCCGGGCAGCTATCAGCCCGGGTCAACGCACTCTAGAACCGGAAGAGCCGAAAAATCCCGCCCCTACATGGGGGCGGGATTTCGGTGTGAGCCGCCTGAGGGAATCGAACCCTCGACCTATTCATTACGAGTGAATCGCTCTGCCGACTGAGCTAAGGCGGCAACGCCGTGGGCAGCGCCCACAGCTCTCCCGACTTTAGCGAATCGGGAGGAGGTTAGACAAATCAGGAGCAGCGTGCGCCGGCCTCGGGGACCTTGCCGTCGACGAGGTAGTTATCTACGGCATCCGCAATACACGAATTATCGGGCCGATACGCGGTGTGCCCCTCGCCTTCGTAGGTCAAAAGGTGACCATTGTCTAACTGCTTCGCGAGCGCCTCGGACCACTCGAACGGGGTTGCGGGGTCGCCCGTCGTGCCGATGACGACGATGGGGTCGGAGCCGGCGGCCGTGATCGGCTTGCGCTCGGCGGTCGACTTGTGGGGCCACAGCGAGCAGGCGAGCTCGGAGCCGCCGAGGGTCGGGCCGAAGACCGGGGAGATCTTCTTCAGCTCTTCCCGTTCCTTGGCCCACTGCTCCTTGTTGCCGGTGACCGGGTAGTCGAGGCAGTTGATCGCACCGAAGGCTTCTTCGGAGTTCGTGGCGTAGGTGCCGTCGTCGTTGCGTTCGGACATGAGGTCGGCGAGCATGAGCAGGATTGAGCCGTCACGCTCCTGCATCGCCTGGGCGAGGCCGAGGGTCAGCTGGGGCCAGGCCTCCTGGGAGTACAGCGGGGTGATGACGCCCATGTAACCGAGAGAGCGCGTGAGCTTGCGGTCGCCGTCGGCGGTGGGCAGCGGGTTGGTCCCGAGGGATTCGAAGAACCGGCCGAGTTGCTTCAGGCCTTCTTCGACGTCACCCTTCAGCGGGCAGTTCGGGCCGGCCTGGCAGTCGGCGATGTAGGCGCGGGCGGCCTTTTCGAAGCCGACGGCCTGGCCCTTTTCGACGCCGAAGGTCGACAGCGACGGGTCGAGGGCGCCGTCGAGGACGAAGCGGCCGACGTTCTTCGGGAAGAGGTCGGCGTAGGTAGCGCCGAGGAAGGTGCCATAGGAGAAGCCGAGGTAGTTCAGCTTCGACGCCTTGCCGATCACCGCGCGCAGGACGTCCATGTCGCGGGCGGCGGACTTGGTGTCGACGAAGCCGAGGAGCTTGCCGCTGTTTTCCTGGCACGCCTTGCCGTACTTCGTCAGCGTCTCGACGGCGCGGTGGTAGCCCTCGTCGGTATCGAGGTTGGCGTCTTCGGCACGCATGGCGTCCTTGGCCTTGTCATCGAGGCATTTCAGCGGGTTGGACTCGTTCACGCCGCGCGGGTCGAAGCCGGTGACGTTGTAGGTGCCGCGCAGCTTTTCCGTCGCGAGCCGGTCGGCGTAGCCGACCTGGTTGACGCCGCTACCGCCGGGACCGCCCGGGTTGATGAACAGGGCCGGGGCGCTCTCCCCCGCGCTGACGTTCTGCTTGACGCTGATCTCGATCGTCTCGCCCGTGGGGTCGGAATAGTCGATCGGGACCTTCACCTTGGCGCAGCGGAACTTCTCGCCGCATTCTTTCCACTCCACTTGCTGGGTGTAAAACTCCTCGAAGCCCTCGGGCACGGCGCCCGTGTCGGCGGGGGCCGGGGCGGCCGTCGTGGATGCCTCAGCGGACGGGGAGGTCTCGGTCTTTTGGGCGGTTTGCGAGCAGGCGCTGAGCAGCAGCGCGGATGCGGCAAGGCCGGCAGCGATCTTGGTCTTCATCACTCCACTGTACGAAAAGTCGCCGCGAAAATTTCATGCCTGGGGACGAATCGCGACGAGCATGGCCTCCACCGCCAGCAGCGGCGCGACGTTCGCGGCCAGGCGTCGGCGGGCATCTTCGACGGCGGCCATGCGCTGGACGCTGCCGGCGAGCGTGCCACCGTGGGCGATGCGTTCGATATCGCCTTTGAGGTCCGCGTTGATGAGGGCGGTCGAGGCACCGAGCTGGGTGACAACGACGTCGCGGTAGAGCGAGAGGAGGTCGACCATGATGCGGTCGAGGACGTCGCGTTGGAAGCGCGTCGCGCGGCGCTTTTGGTCTTCCTCGAGCTGTTTCACGCGCGAGCGCACGGCCGGGGGCAGGCGCGTCGTGCCGTCTTCGACGCCGAGGTCGCGCAGCAGCTTTTCGCGTTCGATCCGGTCGCGGTCTTCGGTCGCGGCGGCCGCGTCGTCCTTGGCGAGATCGACGAGTCGGGCCGCGGCGATGACCGCGTCGGGCACGGAGCGGATGTTCAGCGGCAGCTGCAGGATCGTCAGGCGCCGGGAGCGGGCGGCGTCGTCGGTAGCGAGGCGGCGCGCCATGCCGACGTGGCACTGGGCGGCGCGCGCGGCCGCGCGGGCGACGTCCTCGTCGATCCCGTCGCGCGTGGCAAGCAAGTTGGCGATCGCTTCGACGGGCGGGATGCGCAGGCCGACGTGGCGGCAACGCGAGCGGATCGTCATGATGACGTCCTCGGTGGAGGGGGCGCACAGCAGCCAGATCGTGCGCTCGGGCGGCTCTTCAATCGATTTGAGGAGGACGTTGGAGGTGCGCTCGAGCATGCGGTCGGCGTCCTCGACGAGGATGATCCGCCAGCCGCCCGCGGACGGGGCGCGCTGCGCGACCTGGATGAGGCCGCGCACTTCTTCCATCGCGATGACGACCTTTTCCGTCGTCACGCGCGTGACGTCGGGGTGGGTGCCGGCGAGCACCTGGCGGCAGGAGTCGCATTCGCCGCAGCCGCGCGGCTCGTTGCGGCACTGCAGGGCGGCCGCGAACGCCGTCGCGGCGACCGAGCGGCCCGAGCCGGGCGGGCCGGTGAACAGCCACGCGTGCGTCATTGCGCCGGGGCTCGCGAGCGTCTCGCGGAGTTCGGTGACGACGTGGTCTTGCCCGATGAGGGCGTCCCACACGCTCATGACTGCGCGCCCGTCATGCGCTCGCCCACGATGCGTTGCACGTCGGCCGAGATCTCGTCGGGCGTGCGCGCCGCGTCGATGATGACGAAGCGCTCCGGGTAGGCGTGGGCCGCAGCGACGAAGTTCTCGCGCACCTGGGTGTGGAAGGCGAGCGGTTCGCGCTCGAGGCGGTCCGGCTCGCCGGTGCGACGGGTCGCAGCAAGTTCGGGGTCGATGTCAAACAGCAGCGTGAGGTCGGGCATGAGGCCGTGCGTCGCCCAGATCGACAGGTCACGGATCTCTTCGGTGCCGAGGTCGCGGCCGGCGCCCTGGTAGGCGACGGAGGAGTCGAGGTAACGATCGCACAGGACGATCGCGCCGCGCTCGAGCGCGGGCCGCACGACGCGGGCGACGTGTTCGGCGCGGTCGGCGGCGTACAGCAGCGCCTCGGTGCGGGCGTCGATATCGCCAGAGTGCTGGATGAGGCGACGCAGCTCTTTGCCGAGTTCGCCCTCGCCGGGCTCGAAGGTGGTTTCGACCTCGTGGCCGGCCTCCCGCAGGTGGGCGGCCAGGCGCGCAATCTGAGTCGATTTGCCGGCGCCGTCGCCACCTTCGAACGTGATGAACACTGCTCAGCTCTTCTTCGTCGTGGTCTTCTTCTTGGTCGTCGTCTTCTTCGCGGCGCTCGTGCGTGTCTTGCGCTTGGCCGGTCCCTTCGCGCGCTTTTCGGCGAGCAGCTCGTAGGCTCGCTCCGCGGTGATGCCCTCGACGCTCTCGGCGCGCGGGACGGTCACGTTGGTCGAGCCGTCGGTGATGTAGGGGCCGAAGCGGCCGTCCTTGATCACGACGGGCTTTTCACTTGCCGGGTCGGTCCCGAGTTCGCGCAGCGGCGGCTTCGCGGTCTGGCCGCGCCGCATCTTCGGCTGCGCGTAGATCTCGAGCGCCTCGGCCTCGGTGATCGTAAAGATCTGGTCCTCGCTCGTCAGCGACCGCGAGTCGGTGCCCTTCTTCAGATACGGCCCGTAGCGACCGTTCTGGGCCGTGATTTCGGTGCCTTCGGCGTCCTTTCCGACGACGCGCGGCAGGCTCAACAGCTGCAGCGCCTGCTCAAGCGTGACCGTGGAAAGGTCCATCGACTTAAACAGCGACGCGGTCTTCGGCTTCGGCTTGCGCTTGGGCTTAGCCTCGCCTTCGCCCGGTTCGGGCAGCACCTCGGTGACGTAGGGACCGAAGCGGCCGTTCTTCGCGATGATCGTGTGGCCGGACTCGGGATCGACGCCGAGCTCGCGACCGTCGTCGGCGCTGGCCGCGAGGAGTTCGCGGGCCTTGGCCTCGGTGAGCTCATCGGGTGCGATGTCGTCGGGGACGGAGGCGCGCTTGGGCTCATCGCCCTCGCCTTCGGCCTCGAGGTAGGGGCCGTAGCGGCCGACGCGCAGCGTGATGCCGGGCGCGATGTCGACCGAGTTGATGGCGCGGGCGTCGATGTCGCCGAGGCCTTCGACGAGGCCCTGCAGGCCCGTCGCGTCCTTATTAGGGCCGAAGTAGAAGTCGGTCAGCCATTCGACGCGGTCGCGGTTACCGGCCGCGATGTTGTCAAGGTCGGTTTCCATCTCGGCGGTGAAATCGTAGTCGACGAGGCGCGAGAGGTTTTCCTCCAACAAGCGCACCACGGCGAAGGCGAGCCACGTCGGGATGAGCGCCTGGCCGCGGCGGAAGACGTAGCCACGGTCGGCGATGACGCTCATCGTCGCGGCGTAGGTCGACGGGCGGCCGATGCCACGCTCTTCCAGCGCTCGCACGAGCGAGGCTTCGGTGTAGCGCGGCGGCGGGTTGGTCGTGTGGCCCTCGGCCTTCGTGTCGGTGACGTCGAGGAGCTGGCCGGTCTTCAGTTCGGGCAGGCGCACGGACTCGTCGTCGGCCTTCTCGTCGCGCTTCGCGTCGCGGCCTTCTTCATAGACCGCGAGGAAACCGCGGTGGGTGATGACGGTGCCGGAGGCGGTGAGTTCGGTGTCGCCGACGCCCTCGACGTTCGCGACGATCTTAACCGTGTCGGTGTGGCCGGTCGCGTCGGTCATCTGGCTCGCGAGGGTGCGGCGCCAGATGAGGTCGTAGAGCTTCAGCTGCGCGCCGGAGAGCTGGGAGGACAACTCGTCGGGGCTGCGGAACGTGGAGCCGGCGGGGCGGATCGCCTCGTGTGCTTCCTGCGCTCCCTTGGCCTTCTTTTGGTAGACGCGCGGCTTATCGGCGACGTTTTCGGCGCCAAAAAGTTTTTTCGCCTGGCTGCGCGCGGCCAAGATCGCCTGGCCGGACAGCGCGGTCGAGTCGGTACGCATGTAGGTGATGTAGCCGTTTTCGTACAGCGACTGGGCGGTTCGCATGGCATCGCGGGCGCTCATCCGCAGTTTGCGGGAGGCTTCCTGCTGCATCGTCGACGTCGTAAACGGTGCCGCCGGGCGGCGCCGATACGGCTTCGTCTCAACGGAGCTGACGGCGACCGCGTCGTCCTTCGCGGCGGCTTCGATCCCGGCCGCGATCTTTGTTGCGGACTCTTCGTTCAGGACGATGACGCCCGCGTTCTCGGACTTGGTCTTGAGCGCGCCGTCGTCGCCAAAGTCACGGCCGCTCGCCACGCGCGCGCCGTCGACGAGCGAGACCCGTGCCGTGAAGGCGGGTTCGGTGTCTTCGGCGTGCAGCGTCGCGGTGATATCCCAGTAGTCGGCGGCGACAAACGCCATGCGTTCGCGCTCGCGCTCGACGACGAGGCGGGTCGCAACGGACTGGACACGTCCCGCGGAGATCCCGGCCTTGACCTTGCGCCACAGCAGCGGCGAGACCTCGTAGCCGACGAGTCGGTCGAGGATGCGGCGGGTTTCCTGGGCGTCGACTAGTCGCAGGTCGACATCGCGCGTCGCGGACTTCGCGGCCTCGATGGCCTCGGGTGTAATCTCGTGGAAGACCATCCGCTTGACGGGGACCTTGGGCTTGAGCACCTGCAGGAGGTGCCACGCAATAGCCTCTCCCTCGCGGTCCTCATCAGTGGCAAGGATGAGTTCGTCGGCGTCCTTCAAATAGCGCCGGAGTTCAGTGACCTTTTTCTTCTTGTCAGAGTCAACGACGTAATAGGGGTCAAAGCCCTTTTCGACGTTCACACCGAACTTGCCATAGGGGCCCTTTTTCATGTCGGCCGGGAGCTCAGAGGGCTGAGGCAAATCCCGGATATGCCCGACAGAGGCCTCGACCTGGTACTCGTCACCGAGGTAGGCGGCGATGGTTCTTGCCTTCGCCGGAGACTCGACAATCACCAGGGTACGGGTGGCAGCCACGGATCATCCTTTACGCATTTATAGGAGGGAGGGTCTAGGGGTTACCCTACACACCACCGTCGAGCATACGCCCAAACAGTGACGCCACTCCCACCCATATCGGCCTGGTCGCTAAGCTGCGCTCATGTACGTTATTGATCCCGTGACACTGCGCGAGCGCATTACTGACCAGGACGCATTCGATCATGAGCTTGGCCAACTGCGGGCAGCGCAGGCGCGGGGCGCCGATGTGCGAGCCCAGCTCGTGCCGATGTTGCGGATCGCGGGATTCCTTAACGATGCGGAGCGCATGGGGCGTGATTACCTCGGCCAGCTCGATCCCGATGTCTCCCCCGCCCGCGCTCACGCGGCTCGGCTGCGCCTCGCGCACGTCGTGCAGTATCAAGGACGCTTCGAGGAAGCCCGTCAGCTCTTCGATGTCGTCGTGGAAGCGACGGCGGGTTCGCTGCAGGCGTTCGCGTACCAGCACCGAGGCAAGTGCCTGCTCGAAGAAGGTCAGGAAACTGGATCGCTCGAGCTCCTCAAGGCGGGCCTTGCCGATCTTGAAACGGCGCTCACGATGCGTCGCGAGATGGGATCTGACGCGGAGTTGATCGAGTCGTCGGCCCTCGCCGTTAACCGTGCTCAAGAGCTCGTTTCCGACGCCCCCGAAACCTAGTTATCCACAGGGATTATCCACACCTGTGTGCACAACTACCGTCTCATCGCTCAAACCCTGTGGATGACGCGTGGACAACTCGGTGTCACGTCATTTTCTGCAGGATTTAGCGGAAAAGGCACATTAACACAAAGTGCGGCCTGCGCGCAACACAGCCTTTCCTTGCCGAGTTTTCCCCAGTTATCCACCGGTTGTCAACCGGCATACACATGTTTTGTAGGGGCCCTACTAAGCGGGCTGGAGCTCGGTCGATTCTGTCGGTTTGAAGCCGCCCGTTAACCAGATGATTGCCACAAGGACACCGGGAATGATCCACCCGGTGACCCCCAAAATGGTGGCGAGCGAGGTGTCGTAGATCAAGGGTGCGGCGCCGAACACAAATGCAAAACCCGCGGCCCCGTTGAGTGCGCCGTGTGCCATAGCCGCGGGCCAGACCGAGCACGAGCGGAGGCGAACCCAGTAGAACAGAGCACCCATGACCGTGCACATGCCGACCATGGCGCCGGCCGAGACGAGGAGGTTCTTGCCCGGATAGTTGTAGCCGAGGGCGAGCAAGGGCAAGTGCCACAGTCCCCAAATGATGCCCGTGAACACGATTGTGGGCAGGACGCCGAGCCGTGACAAGTGAGGCATGAGCCAGCCGCGCCAGCCGACTTCCTCACCGAGCGCCGGGATGATGTTGAGGAACGAGAAGAAGATGGTGGAGATGATCTGCGCGAACATCACCTCGTGGACCGTCGCGCTGACCTTTGCGATGTCGTCGGTGCGGCCATGAACGGACGCCTGCTCGATCAGGACCGATTGCAGGCCGGACAGGTTAGCGAAATCGAAGCGGTAGAAGCCGAACCAGGAGGAGGTCACGAGCGCGAGGAAAACCAGGAGGATCGTGCCGAGCCAGGCGAGCACGAAGTAGCCGAAGAAGCGGCGGTAGGGCTTCGTGAAGGTCAGCCCCAGCCGCTGCCAGCCAGAGATTTGTCCGTCTTTTGCGGTCATCGGGTAACGCTCGACCGCGAAGACCGTAATGAGCGCGCTGATCATCGGGGTCGCCATCATGGCGAGCGCGATCGGGGTGAAGTAGCCGTGCGCGAGCCCCTTACCGGAAAGGTAAAGCGGCAGTGTGACGAGCCACGGGAGGCCGAGGGCGACCACCAGATAGACGATCAGGGGGCGGGCAAAACCCTTTTTTCGCTCATGAAGAAAGGAGCGTAGCAATAACCGAGGTAAAGAAAAAGGCGCCATCGGTTCCACTGCGCGGCCCGAGCGGGCCGTCGGGGCCGAACCCTGCCTCAACCGCGTGCTCCGGGTGCGGCATGAGACCAACGACGTTGCCACGCTCATTCGTGATGCCGGCGATGTCGTTGATGGATCCGTTCGGGTTAAAGCCGTGATAGCGGAAGACGACGCGACCGGACTCTTCCAGTCCCGTGATGGTCGCTTCGTCCGCGACGTACTGGCCTTCGCCGTTCTTCAGCGGGATCGTAATGATCTGGCCCGCCTCGAACCGGCAAGTGAAGGCGGTGTCGGTGTTCTCGACGCGCAGCTGCTGGTCGCGGCAGATGAAGTGCTGATGGTCGTTGCGCACGAGGGCACCCGGCAGCAGGTGCGATTCGCACAGCACCTGGAAGCCGTTGCAGATGCCGAGGACGGGCATGCCGCCGTTGGCCGCGTCGACGATGGCGTCCATGACGGG
Organism: Bowdeniella nasicola; assembly: GCF_001907295.1. Classification (GTDB taxonomy): domain Bacteria; phylum Actinomycetota; class Actinomycetes; order Actinomycetales; family Actinomycetaceae; genus Bowdeniella; species Bowdeniella nasicola. Next base: position 11,781 of record NZ_MQVR01000047.1, on the reverse strand, counting down.
CGCGAAGCGCGCGATCGCGCCGCAACGCAGATAGTCGCCGTAGGAGAAGCCGCCGGGCAGAATGACTGCGTCGACGTCGGCAAGGGAGTCGTCGGCGTGCCACAGTGGAACCGCGGTCGCGCCCGTGAGTCGGACAGCGCGCAGCGCGTCGCGGTCATCGAGCGTGCCGGGGAAGGTGACGACGCCAATGCGCAGCTCTTCGACCTTGGCACGGTCGAGTGACGTGTCGGCGTTCAGCGCATAGTTCGCGTTCAGCGGCGCGGACAGGTCAAGTCCGGGCATGGCGGGGCTGGTGGTCGGCACGATCAGTTGCTCCGATCGGTCTCGATGCTGACGACGTCCTCGATGATCGGGTTCGAAAGCGTGGATTCCGCGAAGGCGCGCACGGCGGCCAGGTGCTCGTCGGTGACGTCCCCGTCGACCTCGAGTTCGAAGCGCTTGCCCTGGCGCACGGACGTGAACGAGTGCTCCCCCAAGCGGTTCGCGGCCGTCGCGATGGCCTTGCCCTGCGGGTCAAGAATCTCGGGCTTGGGCATGACGTTAACGATAATTCGACCCATCGTTCCTTCTCTTCATTGCGGAGCTATCGCCGACAGCCTAACGTGCGGGCGGCCGTGACAGCGTACTGATCTCACGTGCCGGGAGTTACAGCTCGGGGTTGGCCCCAGTCAACATTTCGAAAGCGTCGAGGTAGCGCTGCCGGGTGGCGGCGACGATTTCCTCGGGCAGTTCGGGCGGGGCTTGGATACCGGCGTGGTCCCAGCCGGACGCGTCCGACCTGAGCCAGTCGCGCAGGTACTGCTTGTCGAATGACGGGGTGGCCTTGCCGACCTCCCATTGCGCGGCGGGCCAGAAGCGCGAGGAATCGGGGGTAAGGACCTCATCGCCGAGGATGATGCCCTCGTGGGTGGGTTCGGCGCGGCGCCCGAATTCGAACTTCGTGTCGGCGATGATGATGCCGCGGCTCGCCGCGATCTCGGCGGCCGTCGTGTACAGCGCCATCGTCGCCTCGCGCAGTTCGTCGGCGACCTCATAGCCGAGGAGTTCGACCATCTCGTCGAAGGTGATGTTCTCGTCGTGCTCGCCGACGGACGCCTTCGCGGCCGGCGTGAAGATCGGCTCGGGGAGCTTCTCGCCCTAGCGCAGGCCCGGGGGCAGCGCGACGCCGCAGATCGCACCATCGCGCTTATATTCGGCGAGCGCGGAGCCGGTCAAGTAGCCGCGCGCGACGCACTCGACCGGGTACATGTTGAGCTGGTGGCAGATCATCGCGCGGCCCGCGACTTCGTCCGGCACGTCGTAGGACACGACGTGGTTCGGGGCGACATTGCGCAGCTGGTTGAACCACCACTGCGACATCTGGGTGAGGATCTTGCCCTTGTCCGGGATCGGGGTGGGCATGACGTGGTCGTACGCGCTGATCCGGTCGGATGCGACCACGAGGACGACGTCTCCCGTCGGCGAAACGGAGGAGTCCTGGGGCACGTAGAGGTCACGTACCTTACCGGAATACATGTGTGCCCAGCCATCCAGGTCAAGCATGGCGCCCCTTAACGCTCGTGGTGGGTGAAATCCTGTTCCCATGGTGCCACGCCATCGGCGTGGGTGCGGGGTCTCGCCGCCTCGGGTACCACGATGTGGTCAGCCCGCTTAGCAATGTCCCGACGGAAGTGCGATCCGGCGAGCGAAATCTTCGCGAGCGCCGCATACGCGTCCTCGCGGGCGGCGGCGATGTCGTCGCCGGTTCCTACGACGCCAAGGACGCGCCCGCCGGAGCTGACGAGGCGGCCATCGCGAAGTGCCGTACCCGCGTGGCGCACCTTGTCGGCGACAGCATCGACGCCCGTGATCTCGCCGCCCGTGACCGGCGTGCCGGGGTAGCCCTCGCTCGCGAGGACGACGACGATCGCGGCGCCAGGCTTCCAGCGCAGGCTCGGCAGCGTGTCGAGGCGGCCGGTCGCCGCCGCGTAGAGCAGCTCGGGCAGCGAGGACGCGAGCAGTTCGAGGACGGCCTGCGTCTCGGGGTCACCGAAGCGGGCGTTGAATTCGACGACGCGCAGCCCGCGGCTCGTGAGCGCGAGTCCGCAGTACAGCAGGCCCGTAAACGGCGTGCCGCGGCGCTTCATCTCCGCGAGCGCCGGCTGCGCGACCCGCTGAACGATCTCGTCGACGACGCCGTCGGGTAACCAGGGCAGCGGCGCATAGGCGCCCATGCCGCCAGTGTTTGGGCCTTCGTCGCCTTCGCCGACGCGTTTGAAGTCCTGGGCGGGGATGAGCGGGATCGCGTTCGTGCCGTCGCAGACGCAAAACAGCGAGACCTCGGGGCCGTCGAGGTAGTCCTCGATGAGGACCGCGCCGCCCTCGGCGGCCAGGCAGTCCTTGGCGTGGGCGAGTGCCGTGTCGCGGTCATCGGTCACGATGACGCCCTTGCCCGCGGCGAGGGCGTCGTTCTTCACGACGTAGGGGGCGCCGAACGCGTCGAGGGCGGCCTCGGCCTCCTCCAGCGTCTCGGCGTAGCGGGCCATCGCGGTCGGGATGTCGGCGGCCGCCATGACGTCCTTGGCGAAGGCCTTGGATGATTCCAGCTGGGCGGCTTCGGCAGTGGGCCCGAAGACGGCGATGTCTGCGGCGATGAGCGCGTCCGAAACACCGGCGACGAGCGGGGCTTCCGGCCCGACGACCACGAGGTCGATAGCGTACTGCCTCGCCGCGGTGACGACCGCGTCGGGGTCGCACGGGTCAAGGTCGAGATTCTGGCCGATCGCGGCAGTTCCGGGGTTGCCGGGAGCGATGAGCAGGAGTTCGGTCATCGGATCGCGGGCGAGGGCCGCGGCGAGGGCGTGTTCGCGGCCGCCGGACCCCAAAAGCAGGATTCTCACGCTTTGAACTCTATCGCGCCGACGTTGGTAGCGTTAAGGCATGCCCACCGCGGTTTTCGTCGGTCTTTGCACCCTGGATGTCTTCCACGCACTCCCCACGCCCCTCGGGGCGAATGAGAAGGCCCGCGCCCACTGGCAGTACCTCGCGACGGGCGGTCCGGCGGCGAATGCTGCCGTCATTGCGGCGGCGCTCAGCCACAAAACTTTTTTCCTCACCGCGCTCGGTGACCATCCGCTCGCCGAGATCGTCCGCGCCGACCTTTCCGGCCACGGCGTCGCGATTATCGACACGATCGAGGACTCCGGTACTCCCCCGCCGCCGATTTCGCTCATTCGGCTCGCGACCGACACCGGTGAGCGTTCGGTCAGTTCACTCAACGATGGCGCGCTCGGCACCTACGTGCCGGCCGAGCTGCCTACCGATGCGCGTGACATCCTCTTGGGCGCTGATGGTGTCCTGTTCGACGGCTACTTCGATGGCCTTGCCCGAGCGGCGCTCGACGTCATCCCCGACTCCGCCCGCGTCGTCCTCGACGTCGGATCGCATAAGGAGATCTATCGCGAGCTCGCGCCACGCGCCGATATCGCCGCTGCCTCCGCCGAAGCGACGATCCCCGGCGCAGACGATCCCGCCGCGGGCCTCCTCGCGCTCGGCGCCCACTGCGCGGTCACGACCGCTGGTGCCGACGAGATCCGGGTCGTCCACTCCGATTGTGCGGAGACCGTCACTCCCCCGAGCGTCGATGCCGTCGACACACTTGGCGCCGGGGATGCGTTCCACGGTGCCCTGCTCGCTGCGCTTATCGCCCGCCCGGACTGGGACGATGTCGCCGCTGTTGATTTCGCTGCCCGCGTTGCCTCGCACCGCACCACGATCCTCGGGCCTCGCGCGTGGCTCGACACCCTGACACCGCTGCTAGGAGAACTCCGCTCATGACGATCCCATCGCTGCTGCCCGTCCCCGCAAACCTCTCGGTCACCGGCGGCGACCTCGCCCTCGGCACCGACGTCACGATCCGTGCGGAGGACCTGCCGGGCGGCGCCGACCCGGTCGGCATCCTCACCGAGCGGCTACGCACCGCCGCGGGCCTCACCATCGTGGCCGACGCGCCCGTGACGTTCGCGATCACGCGCGATGATTCCCTCGCCGAGGAGGCCTACCGCCTCACGGTCGACGACGCGGGCGTGACGATCACGGCCGCGACCTCCCGTGGCGCCCTGTGGGGCGTGCAGACGCTGCTGCAGCTGTTCCCGGCCGCAATCTTCGGGCCCGGCCCGATGCCCTACGGCGAACTCACGCTCCCCAAACTCCAGATCGACGACGAGCCCGCCCAGGCCTGGCGTGGTGCTCACCTCGACGTCGTCCGCCACTTCTTCAGCGTCGACGAGGTCCTGAACTACGCGCTGCTTGCCTCCCGCCACAAGCTCAACACGCTGCACCTGCACCTGACCGACGACCAGGGCTGGCGCCTGCCGATTGCGGCCTATCCGAAGCTCACCGAGATCGGCGCCTGGCGCGATGGCACGATCCAGGGCAAACACCGCCATGGCGAGAACAACGAGGACGTGCGCGAGCACGACGGCATCCGCTACGGCGGCGCCTACACGCGCGAGGACATCGCCCGCATCGTTGCCGAATGCGAAAAACTCGGGCTGCGCGTGATCCCCGAAATCGACATGCCCGGCCATATGCAGGCCGCCATCGCGGCCTATCCGGAACTCGGCGTCGACGGCATCTCCCACGGCGTGCGCACCAGCTGGGGCGTGTCCAACCACGTGTTGAACCTGTCCGATGCCGCCCTCGATTTTTGCCGCACGATCCTTTCCGAGACCGCCGAGATGTTCCCGGGCGTCCCGATCCATATCGGCGGCGACGAATGCCCGATGACCGAGTGGGAAACCTCCGAGACCGTGACCGCCCAACTCGCCGAGCGCGGCCTCACTCCCGCGACGGCCCAGGCGTGGTTCTTCCGCGAGATGATCGCGCACGTGAACTCGCTCGGCCGCACCGCAATCGTGTGGGACGACGGCCTCGGCGTCCCGCCGCCGGCGACGCGCGAACTCACCGGCGATGTCATCGTCATGTGCTGGCTGAACCAGGCCTACGGCGTCGCTGCCGCGAACGCCGGCTATCCCGTCATCATGACGCCGGTGTCCCACACGTACCTCAACCACGGGATCAGCACCGACCCGAACGCGCCGGGCGAGCAGCTGTCCTTCCAGCCGCCGAACACCATGGCCAACGTTCTGACCTACTCCCCCTACGCCGACGGCCTGAGCGACGACGGCGAGAAGCGGATCATCGGCGGCCAGTTCTGCCACTGGACCGAATACACGCGCAGCTACGCCCGCGTCCAATACCTGTCCTACCCGCGCGGCTCCGTCATCGCCCACATCCTGTGGTCCGGCGACATCACCGACGGCGAGGACTTCCTCGCCGAGACGCTGACCCCACACCTCGATCGCCTCACCGCCGGGGAAGTTAACTTCTCGCGCAACTGGAGGTCGTAATCACCGACCGCGACTGCCCCTTGGCTAGGCCGGTTTCCCTACGAGCTGCCAAGCCGGTTGACGTGGTCAGCGGCCTCCTCGATGAGTTCCTGGTCGTGCGTAATGACGATGACGACGGCCCCACTATCGGCAAGGTGGCGCATCGTGTGGCTGATGGCTTTCAAATGCCGGTAGCCCACGCCGGAGGTCGGCTCGTCGAAGATATAGATCTTGCGACGAGCGGCCTGCGCGGTCGCGATGACGAGCCGCTGCCGCTGCCCGCCTGAGAGCGCCTGCGGATGATCGCTGGCGTGGTCGGCAAGGTCGAGTTGCTCGAGCAACGTCATGCTGTCGGCCTCGGCTCGTTCGCGCTTTTTCAATCCGAGCGTGACCTCGTCGACGACGGTATCGGCAAACAGCTGCCGTGTCGGGTCCTGCATGATGAGGTAGGCGTCTCCCCGTTTCAGGGGCTTGTCGCCGAGCATCATGCGGCCGTGCCGGGTCCGCTCGAGGCCGCAGATGAGCCGGGCGAGTGTTGTCTTTCCGGCACCGTTCTCCCCGGTGAGCGCGGTTACGCGACCGGCGGGGAACAGCATGTGGTCGATATCGAGGACGGGCTCCCGCCGGCGATAGCCGAACGCGAGATTCTCGATGAGCAACCCCGGCCCGGTGGGGGCGGGCTTCTCGGCTCCTGGCAGGCACGCGAGGCTGCGTAGGCCGAGCTCGCGCCGCTCGGCGTCGCTGATGGAAAAGAATTCCTCGCCGTTGCACTGCCGGACGATCCGCCCTTTGTCGAAGACATACGCCCGATCCGCGATTCCCGCGAGGAAGGAGAGCCGATGCTCCGCGACCACGATCGTGTGCCCTTCGGCCTTGAGAAGCTCGATGAGGTGCCGCAGTGCGTGGATGCTTTCGTCGTCGAGGTTCGCGGTGGGCTCGTCGAAGACGATCAGTGGCGTTGTCGCGCACAGCGCGACTGCGCAGGCGACCAGCTGCATCTGACCGCCAGATAACCGCGAGCAGCGCTTTTCTAACAGGTGCTCGACCCGCACCTGGGTTGCCACGTTGCGAATCCGCTCTCGAATCTGGGCGGGATCCCGGCCGAGATTTTCGAGGCCGAACGCGAGCTCTTGGATCACGTGGGTCGTATAAAACTGGGTGCGCGGGTTTTGGAATACCGTGGCGCATACTTCGGCCAATTCGCCCAGCGGAGTCCGCGGGACGTCAAGGTCGCCGACCCTCACGCGCCCGCTCAACTCGCCGTCATGAAAGCTCGGGATCAGACCGTTAAACAGCCGCAGCGCGCTCGTCTTTCCGCTGCCCGATGCCCCACACAGCAGCGTCACCTCGCCTTCGGCGGCGTGCACGTTGATCCCCTCGAGGCTGCAGCGCTTCGCGCCCCGATACGTAAACGTCACGTCCTTTGCGACTGCGCTAATCATCCGAGAAACCTCCACACCAAAAGTCCGACGCTCACGGCGATGAACGCCGCGTCGATGGCCCGGAACCGCAGCACGTTGATCGTCGTCGGGCTGCCGGTTGCGCCCAGCCCCCGAACCAGCGCCGCCGAGGCCAGATCATCGCCGCATCGCACGACGGTCGAGACCAGCGGAATCGTGAAGTACTGCGCCGCGCGCGGCGATGCGATGCTGAGCCGCCGGAGCCGCATTGCCTCCCGGACCGCGTTCGCTTCGGCCCTAATGACCGGCGCAATGCGCAGCGCGACCGACAGCGGAATCGTGAGACTCTGCGGTACCCGGCTCGCCGATAGTGCGGCCGAAAGCGTTGCGGGCCGGATGACGAGGATTGCGTACGCCCCGGCCCCCGCGACGACGGCCAACCGAAGCATCCACTCCAAAAAGACCGTGAACAGCGCCGAAGCACTGGAATGCCAAACCATGGGAATCAGGCGCACTGCAGCAAAGCAGAGCGCGAACATCGCGGCATAGCCGCCGAGCAACCGCCAGGTGACTCCTTCCCCGATGCTCGGTCCGGCGCTTGCCAGGAGCAACAAGACGATCAGTTGACACGTTAGGACGAACCAGGGCGAGGGCGATCCGTAAACGGTCGTGGAAAGGGCGATCAGCAGAACGAGAATGCTCCGAGGATCAGGTGCCGTCACACGAGTCCTGCACGTTCAAAATGCTTGCGTCCAATCGCCACCCCGAGGGCGCCTGAGCCGAGCGCGATCACGAACATGACCGCGAACAAGATCAGCAGCGTCGTCGGCGTCACGATGTCGAAAAGCTTCGCGGCATATTCTGCCCCCATCTCCTGTTCGATCCCGGCAACGTAGGCATCCCGATCGAGGAAGAGCGGCACCCACGGCGAGATATACAGCGGCACAATAAACAGCGCGTACGCGATCGGGACGCGCACCATCGCCCTGGACGGTCCCCGCGTGATCACCAGGTCCGCGCACAGTCCGCCGACGAGAGCGAAGATGATGCCACCAGCCCAGTGACCCGTACCCATAAAGAAGAGCGAGATCAGCAGAGACATGATCGTGACGGCACCGAATTTGGGGGTGCGCGCGGTAAAGAGTGCAAATACGATCCCGACGCCGATAATCCCGAGGAAGAATCCGACGAACATGAGGATCGGAATAAACCCGAGCATTCCGGTCCCGAAAATAATGACGAAGATCAGCGCGGTGAACACGCCGATACTGATGAAATCTCTGGTCGTCAGGCCTGACCGGTCGACGCGTGCGGTCGTAAACATGAAAAGGGGTTCCTTTCTAGCGCAGAGCCCAACCGCGTGCGGCGGTTCGCTCGTTCCAAAAACGGGTGTATTGCCCACCGGCAGCAAGGAGTTCCTCGTGTCGGCCCTGCTGGCAGATGTGACCCGTGGCATCCAAGACGACGATCTGATCGGCCGCGGCGATGGTTTCCAACTTGTGGGCGATGACGATCAGGGTCGAGTTTTTTCGCAGCTCGCTCATCGCGTGGATGATGTTGGCTTCGTTTTCCGCATCCAACGCGCTCGTTGCCTCGTCGAACAGCACGATCGGCGCCTGTTTCACCAGGGCGCGCGCGATCGAGACGCGCTGGCGTTCGCCGCCGGATAGCGCGCGGCCACCTTCCCCGACGCGGGTGTCCCATCCGGCCGGCAAGCGCTTGACGATCTCGCTCACGCCGGCGAGCTCGGCCGCCCACCGCACCTGCTCGGGCGAGGCAGCGGGGTTGCCGAGCTGGATATTGGCCTCCAGCGTGTCATCGAACAGATACACGTCCTGGAAGACCAGCGACAGCTGCGTCATGAGGTCGGTGGTCGTCAGCTCGGTGACGTTCACGCCGCCGACTAGCACGTCGCCCGCGGAGGTGTCCCAAAAGCGTGCGACCAACCGGGCGATCGTCGTCTTGCCGCAACCTGAGGGGCCGACAAGGGCACACATGGTGCCCGGCGCGACCCGGAAGCTGATGTCATGCAGCACCGGGGTTCCCTCGTAATACGAAAACGAAACGTTCTTAAGCGCGACTTCGCCCGGGTTTGTCAGCGGCGCGGACACCTCGGGTTCGCTCAGCGACGGCGTGTCCATCACCTCATCGACGTGGTCCATGAGCTCGCGGCGTTCCTCGATCCCGATGATCTGGGTGACGAGGTCTTCGAGCATGGTGGTGAACCGCAGGCACATGCCGATCGTGATGACGGCGGCAAAGCCCTCCCACTGTCCCGTGATCGCGAAGTGGGCGGTCATCATGATCATCACGACGATGATGACCTGGACGAGGGCGCCGTTGATGACGCTGCCGGCGGTCTCGAGCCACAGCGCCTTGCGGCCAGTGCGCAGGCTCGTGTCAAAGGCCCGTTCGAGCGCCGGATAGTTGGCGGCCTGGCGGCACGAGCGCAGCGCGCCCTGGCACTTCGCGTATTCGACCATCCGGGTCGAGAGCTCTTCTTCGCCGGGCTCGGCGATCTTCTTACCGCGTGCCACGAGCCGCTGGGAGACCAGCATGAGCCCGATCACGACGGGACAGGCGAGGAGCAGGAACAGGCCGAGGCGCCAGTCCCAGAACCACACGCCGATCATGATGACGACGGCCGAGGTTGCGCGTTGGATGACCGCATAGACGAAGTGGGCGATCGACTCTCCCAGGTTCAACATCTCCTGGCTCACCATCCGCGAGTACTTGCCGGGGCTTGCCCCGTCGAATGCGCCGATCGGCATCGAGGCCACCTTCGCTCCCAGCGCTTCGTGGATCTCGTGGATGAAGCCCAAGGCTCCGATGTACCCCGTGCGCATGCCCCAAAAATCGAGGGCTGCAGCGACGATCGCGATCACGGAAAGGACGACGAGCCACTCGGCTAGCCCGAGCCCCCAGCTGGGCCCACCGGTAACGAGGGCCGCCATCGCGGGCAGGAGCGCGAGGAGCGCAAACCCGTGGAGGGCACCGACGATCGCGCCGAGGCTAACACCCGTGATGGTCCGCCCCCACGACTCAACGGACATGAGGCGGCGGTAGCGCGGAAGAAGCGGTCCGCTCATTTCACGTTCTCCTTCACTTCTCCCTGGGCAAGCAGCGCCTGGTAGTGCGCATTGCCCAGCAGTTGCTCGTGCGTCCCGCACGCTTGGATTCCGCCGCGGTTCATCACGACGATCTGATCGGCTCCCCGAATGGAGGCGAGCCGGTGCGCGATCACGAGAACGGTCCTGCCCTGCGACAGGCGCGTGAGCGCTTGTTGGATGAGGGCCTCCGATTCGGGATCAGCCATCGCCGTGGCTTCGTCCAGGACCAAGATCGGGGCGTCTTTCATCAGCGCCCGCGCGATCGCGATGCGGGCGGCCTGCCCACCCGAGAGTTGCGTATCATCCCCGACGACGGTGTCGTAGCCGCGCGGCAGGCTCATAATGAAGTCGTCGATGCAGGCCGCCTGCGCGGCCTGCCGGATCTCGTCCAGGCTCGCCGCCGGGCAAGCCAGCGCGATATTCGCGGCGAGGCTGTCCCTAATCAGCTGCGCGTCCTGCAGGACGAACGCGACCGTGTCGTACAGGGTCTGCTCGTCCATGTCCATAAGGTCCACGCCGCCGATCGAGATGCGCCCCTCATCGGGGTCGGCAAAGCGCGCGACGAGTGTCGCGAGCGTGGATTTGCCCGACCCAGACGGGCCGACGAGCGCCGTCACCGCCCCTTGCGGAATCTCGACACTGACCTGGTCCAGCGCCCTGGTCTCGCCATAGGAGTAGCTGACGTCCTGGACTCGGATGTCGAAGGAGGTCGGCTGCATTCCTATCTCCGGCCAGGTAAGGACGGGCAGGTCCATCATGTTGACCAGCCGGACCGCCGCGGAGCCGGCGAGCTGATACGACCAGCTGATCATCGCGACTGTCATGACTGCGCCCGGAAGTACGAGGGCGATGAGGGTCGTGGCGATGACCTTTTCCGCCGTGACCACGCCCGCGGCGAGCAGGGCAGCGCCGCCTCCGAGATTGACAACTAGCAGTACGGGGATCGAGACCCAGGAAAACGACAGGCAGGACATCGACACCAGCGGCATGGCCCACGCGTGGTAGAACTGCGAAAACTGGCCGGCCGCCTCTAGGTAGGCCCGATGCGCCTGGCCGACCTTGCCGAAGGCCTTCACGACCGAGATCCCCGCGATGAACTCCGCCATCGTCGACGACACGCGGGCGAGCTTGGTATCCATCTGCGCGGTCTTTTCCCCCATGCCCCGCATCGACAGCCCGTACATCCCGAGGTAGAGCGGGAACGTGGCAATCGACAACAGACCGAGGCGCCAGTCGAGGTAGAACGCGTAGGCGAGCAGGCAGACGGGCGAGACGATCGCGTTGAGTTTTTCGACCGGGCCGTGCGCGATGACGGTATGCGCGGTGGCGGTATCGTCCTGGATGCTCTTGCGGATCTGCCCGGAACTCGTGCGGGTGAACCATGACAGCTCGACGCGGGCGAGTTTGTTCGTGATCTCCCGACGCATCTGCGACCGCAAGTCGAGGTCGACGACATGGGTGGCGAGTAGCGCCAAGAAGTAGAGGAAGAGTCGGGTCGTGTATGCCCCGATGAGAATCATGACGATGCGCCAGGCGCGGTCAGGATCGAACTGGCCGAGCAGTGCCCCGCCCAGTTCCACCAACGCGACGTAGGGCGCGATCGAAAGGACGCCCGAGAGGAAGGCCAGCAGTTGGGCGATGCGAATCTTTTTCCGCACCGGCACCATCAGGCGTTTGATCGCCCGCTGCCCCGCTATGGATTGCGCTTTGCCGTCTTGCTCTTCACTCGTGTCATCCACGCTCCCTCTATTCATGAGGTAAGGCTAACCTAATGTTAAGGCGGGATCAAACCGCGTTTTGCCGCAATATCGGTCAAGTCCCTTGTAGTGGTGTAACGGCGTTTTCCTCTCGTTTGGGGTTTTAGCTTGCTAGTGCGGGCGTGTCGGTATCGGTCATGGTCGT
>NZ_MQVR01000046.1 GCF_001907295.1 Bowdeniella nasicola | reverse complement strand
ACGACCATGACCGATACCGACACGCCCGCACTAGCAAGCTAAAACCCCAAACGAGAGGAAAACGCCGTTACACCACTACAAGGGACTTGACCCTTGCCCCTCGACGTTAGCTGGATCTCCCGACCGAACACGAGCGCTCAGAGAAGCTACTTGCTGTGCGCCAGGCAAATGCCAGTTTCTAAGGTTATTGGCCTGTCCCTCAATCTTCGCCTTAACTAGCTGTTGCCATGCATGCTTCTGCCTCGGAGCTGAAAGAGTCGCTTGGCATCTCTGCCGCGCTCCTACTCGTCCGTGATGAGACCATCCGTAGGCTGCTCCAATAGGGACGCGCTTCCAATCGCAGAAGACTACTGAAGTCCCTCCTGACATGAGTCGATGGAGTACGCCTGCACTCAGAGTCGTTCCCACTCCAAATAGCACAACAGCGACGTCGATCGTCGGCACATAGACCGTCCGCTCCTGGTTTGAGACCTCGATTCCACCATGAGTACCCCTCACTCGGCCTGAGAATTCGGAAAAATCCAGTACCCGCCATGCGTCTGCCACATCACACCGACCATGAAATCGGCATTCCAGAAACTTCCCGAGTGCGAAGCTCTCCAAGAGTCGTCCGGCGTACAATTTGCGCACCAAGTTGCCCGAACACAACGTTAACTGCAGGCACCCAACCAGGCCGGTCGATGATTGCCTTTGATGCCTCGGACGCATTCTCGCTGAGCCCTTCCGCAGCAAGCAGTATTGGTCTCAGACGAAGCTTGCTGTTGGAGAAGAAGCCATCCAGCCTCCATGAACGTATGGTCGGATACTCCTTCATGAACTCAGCGATCTTGCCTGCCGCGACTTGGCTCGCATCCAAACGGATTTCATCGCCAACGACGATCCAACCGAGATAGGTAGCTCTCCCCTCGGAGATAGCACGTTTCACTGTGGCATCCGCGTACCTAAAGGAGAGCGATTGAGGTTTCAGTTCAGTAGTGAAGAGGTCATCGTGACGGTGTGCAAGCAGGTCCTGTTGGAAGACTCGCACCATACCGTAGGCGGGGGCTCGACTGCCTTTATCAATTCGATAAACCCTGGCGTGGTGAATGGAGTTCCCCACCTCTGCCGATCCGCCGCGGACCTTGATTGACGCACTGTTCTGTGCAAACAACTCGACATCGTCGCCTGCCCGCAGAGTCGTTCCATTGACCCTGATCACACGGTCTGGATTTGCCACCAGTCCATTCTTATTGTCAAAGTCCGGATGGCGTGTCAGCGCGCACCACAGAGCAGGTGTCGCGGCTTTATCGATCTCGTTGACTGAGAATTCTTCTCCTAGAAACTTCCGCTGAAGCTTGCGAATAGTCGCATCGTGCGCGGCGCCGTTCGCCAACCGCAGTCGCAGATTCTCTCGTACAACAACCTGGTCCTTGTCCAGCGCGTCGTTGAAGAGATCTCCCATGGCCTGCATCTGTTCCAGCCAGTTAGCGTAAATGAACTGCTCGGCAGCATCGGCACCTGAGTAGTTCTTCCAGGTTTCTGTTTCCCGAGACAGTCGCTGTGACTCCCGCAGATTCGAGCGAATAGTGAGGATCTCTGCGACCTTCGGACGCATCATCGCGACACAAGCTGCGTCGAAGGCGTGATGACGCCGGTCCAACCGAGTCTTGCCCCGCTCACCAAAGAAACGTATCTGGCGCTCCAGGCCCGATGCCTTGCGTGCCGCAGCTGTAATGCTGCCCCTAAACACTCGGACACTGGCCCCTGCGAAGTGCGCTTTGACCCGCCCATGGAGTTCATTAGCCATCCATGCGACCGATTCCATTGACCGTCCATCGAGCGGTGGGTCGAAGTCTCGCTGTTTCAGTCGCGCGATTACTTCTCGTTTGAAGGACGAAATCTGTTGCGCGTTCATCTGCCCCGGAGGGAACACCCAGAACTTCACCCGGGAGATCGCTTCTTCGAGGCTTACACCGGGGATATCTGCTTTTGCAGCCCAGGTCACAAACGGGATATTCTTCTTGGAGCGGTTGCAGCGTTCGCACACGGCTACGAGGTTGTCGCGGCGGTTGGTGCTGCCGAGCCCTCGCCGCGGCACAATGTGGTCGAGTTCCACGTTGAAGAATGAGATCTCGCGTCCACAGTAGGCGCATGCGGAGTTCTGCCGCTCGACTGCTGAGTAACGGATGATGTCCGAACGTGTCACAGGACCTGAGAGGTTAAGCCGTTCCTTCAGGTCGTTCGCGTAGCGCTCGTTGATCTCTCTTCGCTTGTTGTACTGGCGGTCCAGTTCTCGCGAGACCGCTTCGCTGGAGAAACCGTCCCTCACATGTTCAATATTGATGCTCTTTGGCTCGCCCCAACGCTTTTCGACGGCGAGGAGCCATCGCGCGATCTGGCGTAGGACTCGATCGACAGCTGGGTTTCCCACCGGTTCCCCGATGGACGGGACCGGGGGCGCCCAGTCATCGTCCACTCCAAAAACAGATTTCCGAGCTTCATGGAGGTCTTCACCGGTGTGGAGCATTCTTTCGCTCAGCCGATCGAGCGAGTTGACCGAGTAGGCCGCTCGCCCGCCGGTGAGCGTGAGGCTATCTAACGCCACTAGATCGTCGTCATCTAACGAATCGAAGAAATCCCGGACTGCGGGGGTTTCGCTCGGGATGCCGTCGGTGACCTGCTCGATGAAGCCTGCCTGCTCCTCGTCTGAAGCCTCCACCCACCAGGCCTTCACGGACTTTGGGGCATGAGCTTGCATACGGCGGCTAGTCTCATCGACGGGGGGTCGCGCCGCCGCCCGCTCGCCGTCAACGGTTGGAGTCGCGGTGCCTACGAGCTGCGACCGTTCGATTCCAAGGACTTCGGCGACATCAGCCCAAATGGGAACCACCTTCGGCTTGAGTGTCGTGAGATGGCCGACCGCGAGTTGGAGCTCATCGACAGATAGGCGCCGGGTCTGTCCTTTGCCCTCCCGGATTCGGAGGTTGGTAAGGATCGAGAGCATCCGGAACAACTGGAATGACGGATGTGCTTTTGCAGCCCTATGCATGTGTGTCTGGCCCGGAAGGGCATCAAAACCGATCCGCTCTGCACTGGATCCACGTGGTGACTCCGCTTTGAAAACGGCTTGAATCAGTCGGCGAGCCTCGTCATCTGGTACGCCCTGCATCTCGCAGATCCGACGGATCTCATTCGCATTGTCAGACTGCATGAGCTTTCCACCCAACATGCCCTCAGGCCCCCGGAATTTCACGTTGTACATGTCAACGGACGTGATAACTTCTGCCGAAGTTGCGGCGGCCAGATCAAGTTCTGGCTTAATCTCTTTAACGCGCTCTTTCAGGTCCAGAAGCTGCTGCGAGTCTTCTGCCGGATGGAGAAGGGATTCCACACGAGAGTACGGGTTACGCCAGCCTCGGTGTCGAGCGATATGCCGAAGAGCAATCGAGATGGCGGTTTTACGTTCGTGTTCGTCCGCAATCGTCTCGCGGACCAGGCGCGCTCGTACCTTCCACGGGGTGTGGGGGTCTGGTCGCTCTGCCAGATCCGGGAAGGGATAGCCCAAATGCTCTAACAGCGCATCAAGCTGCTGCAGACGGCGCCGACGTCGACGTGTCAATCGCCGCGTTCGCCTCGCTACACCGGCTGTCTTTAGTCGGGACTCCGCGGTCTTTCGCTTATCCGGATCTACACCCGAGTCGTGGATATGGACAACGGCGTTGAGAATCGATATCGGATTGTTTTTCTCATCAACCTCAATGGCCACTGCGCCAATCGAGTGAGTACCTACATCGATGCCCACTACATAGGGCAGGAGATCAGCCATAAATGAAGACTAGCAGGCGAATATCGCTCATGCCCTGTAAATGAAAACCGGCCCCGAAGGGCCGGCGGAGCGTTCGGTTTCACAAACGAGGTGAAACTTACTGGGAATCAGTCACTAAGATCATAACCTCGCCTGTCAGTACCGGTCAACAGTTTCGCTTTAATCTAGATGTCGCGCGGCGGGCGCTGGCGGTTCTTCTTGATCGCCGCGCGGTTTTTCTTCGCCGCGAGACGACGCTCGACCGAGCCGCGGGTCGAGCGGGTGGCGCGCCGCTTCGGTGGCGGCGGCATGAGCGCAGCGCGCAGGAGCTCCGCGAGCCGGTGCCGCGCCTCACTCCGATTGCGCAGCTGGCTGCGCTCCTGGGAGGCCTCGATCGTGAGCACTCCTCCAACGAGGCGCGTCGCGAGGTGCTTGATGATGCGCTGGCGCTGGGTGCGGGTGAGAGCGCCCGAGTTGTGCACGTCGAAGCTCAGTTGGACGCGCGAATCGGTGGTGTTGACGCTCTGGCCACCGGGGCCGGAGGCGCGCGAAAACTTTTCGGTGATCTCGTGGCCGGGGATGATGAGGCCGTCCGGGTTCCCGGGGCCGGGCTGGATGTACAGGTCCGGCATTAGGGCAGCGGGCGGCGCCGGCGCGCGGCAATCGCCTTGGCGGCCTCGAAGCAGACCTTGCGCAGGAGCTGCTCGTAGCGTTCGGGGTCCATCACGCCGACGCGTCCGGAGACGGAGAACGAGGCGATCGGGATGCGTGCGGGGCTCATGACGGGAGCGGCGATGCAGTTCAGGCCCATCATGATTTCTTGGCGATCGAAGGCGACGTTCGTTTCGCGGATTTCCTCGAGCTCGGCACGCAGCTTCGCGGGATCGGTGATCGTGTGCGGGGTCCACGCCTGGAGGTCACCTGCGAGCACCTGTTCCATCGCGTCGTGATCGTAGGCGAGCATCATCTTGCCCACGGCCGTGCAGTAGGCGGGGGCGCGGCCGCCGATGCGCGAGGGTGAGGAGACTTTGAACTGGGCGTGCAGCTTGTTGAGGTACATGACCTCGTGCCCGGCGAGGACCGCGAGGTGCACGGTCTGGCGCGTCACCTCAAAAAGTTTTGCGAGGTAGGGCGTAAGGACTTCGTTGAGCAGGTCGATATGGGGCGAGGGCTGCGGCTCGGCGAGGTCGAAAAGCATGGGGCCGAGGCGGTAGGAGCTTCCGGCACGCTCGACCGCGCCGTTTTTCGCGAGGATCCCAAGCAGGCGGAAGGCCGTCGACTTCGACAGGTCACACCGACGGGCAAGTTCCGAGACTCCCACACCAACGGACCCTTCGTCACCAAAGGCCCTCAAGAGCGCCATGGCTTTATCGACTGCGGTGCGGGTATCGCGCGACGTCATCGTTGCTCCTCCGGAAAGAAAATCTCCCCCTATTATCCCCCGTTTTACTTTCCGGTCGCCTGCCCTTCGTCGGGCGTTCAGTCACATTTAGGACTCGAAAGTCTTCCGCATGGTGACCTCGGGATGCTCATCATCGGCCAGCGGCGTGGGCCCGACAACTTCGTACCCGAGGTCCTCGTACAGGCCGCGCGCCGCGGCGTTATCGTCGCGTACGGATAGCGAGAGTTCGCCGTGTTCGGCGGCGGCCCACTCCTCGACCTCGGTGATGAGCGCCTTCGCGACACCGCGGCCACGGAAGCGCGGATTGACCCACAGCGAGATGAGGATCGGCTCACCCGTGTCCCGTTCGATGTCCCCGGCCACGAGACCGCAGGCCTCGCCATCGACTTCGGCGATGACCAGCAATGGACTACCCACGAGGCGCTCGCGCCACCGGGCTTCGTCGGCGCTTGCCGCTCGCTCGTTTTCGCGGAGGCCGACATCCCCGGAGATCGCGACATCGACGACCCCGACCTGCCCGCGAATCGCCTTGCCCGCCGATTAGGCCTGTCACCGACGGACGTTTCCACCTCGCGCGTGCGCACCCTCCCCCTGCCCGAGTCCCTCGTCGCCGAGCTCGAGCACGAGGTCGCCGAAAAAAGCGGGGATTACCGGATCGAAATATGGCGAGACGGGGTAGCCGAGGTGCCCCAAACACACCCACCTGTGATCGTCTGCTTTTGCGCGTCTCCAGTCTACGAGCAGCAAGGGATACAGCGCCGAAGCCCTCGCGTATCGCTGAGCTTTCAGACGCGTGGGTGGCGGCTCTCCAGCCTGGCGGCCCGCTTGTCGGCTCGATCGGCTTTGTATCCGACGGTGTGTACGCGTGCGTGACGCATGAACGCACATCGGCTTCTCGTGGCGGGTTCACCTCCGGGAGATGGGCGCTGACGAGTGCTGATAGATCGCGTGTGCCTGCGTGGTGAAGTTGTTCGACGTGTGCTCAGTCCTAGCCTGCGGGTCGGCGCGCTGGTGCCCCCGGAGCGGCAGCACGCGCGCGCCGACGCGATCCTTCATGCCACAACCATGGCGGTGAGCCCACTCATGGCGGAGCTCGTCACGCGGTGGGTTCGGGACGGCACCGCGGCACGGGAGGTTCTTACCGTCACGCCACTCAGGACGATCCTCACCCATCCGTCCGCCACGGAATCCGGTCTTCGGGTCTGTACCGGACGCTGCGAGGCTCGACGGCTGGAACAGGTCCTGCGACGACTGCGAAACATCATCGTGAGTCACATCACACCGTCTGCTTCCACCCATTCACGATGACGTCATCTCCACCATCCACGTCGCGGCAGACGCCAGCGTTCACTGCTCGGCGTGACCGCTATTCGTCGCCGGTGCGCACCACCGCATCGGCCCCGAGCGCGGACGTGATGTCATCTAGGAATCCGTGCTGAATGGCCCAGGGGACACTCAACACGGAGGGAGTAGTGACTGCCATCAGAAGCTCCGGGTCTTCCAAGTAGTAGTAGCGGCCCTCGGCAATCGGAGCCCACCGCGACATCAGCGGATGGGCGAGAGTCTGCGCGATCTTGTCTGGGGAGTTCGACCATCCGATGAACACGTCGGTGGTGAGCGCATCCAGTCTCTCGAGGCTGACGGAGCCGTAGTAGTCGTCCCCAAATGAGCCGACTTCCTGAACGACGGACGGGTCGTCAGTCATCCCGAACTCACGAAGCAGTGTAGGGCGGGGGTCATCCGGCGAGTAGACGGCAAGGTCCGTGAAACCGTCTTCCAGCCACTCGCCGAAGATGAAGGTCCTCCCTTCGAGCTGAGGGTGCGCATCGCGCGCTGAATCGATCGCTGCCTGCGTTCGTGAGATCAGTTCCGCAGCCTGCTCAGGGCGTCCCAGCACGGTGCCTGCGAGCTCGACGATGTCCGACCACGAACCGTAAGTCCACGGTGTGCGCGCATAGGCGATCGTCGGGGCGATTTCACTGAGCCGCTGATAGTCGGATTCGGTGATCCCGGAGTATGGCGCGAAAATCAGATCCGGGGCGTAACTGAGGATCTCCTCCGGGTCGTAGACACCGTCCTTTCCTGGCGAGAGAATCGGCGGCAGTTCGGCACCGAGTTCGACAGTCACATGCTCTCGGAACCAATCGCTATATCCGTCCGGCGTGCCGTATTCTTTGGGGACCGCGACGGGAACGACGCCCAGCGCGGCGACCGCGTCTTCGGCGCTGCCCCCGAGGACAACCACTCGTTCTGGAGTTGACGGGATACTCGTCTCGCCGTGCGCATGCGTTACGGATATCGGGAAGCGGCCCGGCTGCTGCCCTGAGGTCGGGCGGTCGCCTGCCGATGATCCGCACGCCGTCAAAGACAGCGCGAGAGCCAGAACGACGAACGGAGCCAGTACGCGGCGCAGCCCGACCTGACGTGGCACCTCCCGAATCGTATCGGAGGTCACGATGCGCCTCCTTCCCCGCGGGTCTCGGTAACGACGCGGCTGATCCTGTCGGCGATGGCGTCGATGCCCCAGTCGATGCCGAGCGGGGTCGCGGTAGCGAGGGCAAGCCCGGTGGCGGGGTCGTCGATCAGTGCGACCCGGTTGTCCGACACAGGCGCCCAACTCTGGAATGCGGCGTTCGCGGCAACGGCTTCGCGCCAGGTGTCCTCATCGGAGATGACGACGTGGACATCGGGGCTCAGCGACAGGAACTGCTCCATGCTGACGGTGAAGCTGGCGGGGTCGCCTGCCTTGCGCTGCAGTTCGAGCGTTCCGGCGAGGGGCTCAAGCCCGAGAGCTTCGAGAATCTGGGCTCGGGGGTCGACGGAGCCGAAGACGACGACCTGTCCGTCGTCGGAGGGCAGGAAGCTGTGCAGGTACGTGACTCCCGACAATTCCGGGTGCTGGGCTGCGACGTCGGCGACGCGTTTGGCGGTCTCCTTCTTGATCTCGCCCGCGTAGGTCGGGCGCCCGAGCGCGGCACCCATCATCTGAATGTGCTCATCGACCGTGGTCGCCCAGGGCTCCGAGGGGAAGGCGATCGTCGGTGCGATGTCGGACAGCGCCTTATACTCGGCCTCGGTGATTCCGGAGTTGATGGCGACGATGAGGTCGGGCTGCTGCATCAGGACGTACTCCAGGTCGACCTCCCCACGCTCGAGCGAAGGGTTTAGGGAAGGAAGGGGTGCACCGAGCTTCCCGATCGCTTCGGAGACCCACGGGTAGTAGTCGCCCTCGATTCCGGTTGCGTTACCTTGCGCGACCGGAACCGTACCGAACTGGATCGCGATATCGGCGCCGCTCCAGCCGATTGCGACGACGCGCTTCGGCTGGGTTGTGACCTCGGTCGACCCGTACGCGTGGTCGATCGTCACCGGATACGCGCCGTCCTCCGGCTCGGCGAAAACGCGCTGCTCGGCCCCCGCGTGCGGCGGCGCAGACGCGCATCCGGAGAGGAGAAGGGCGAAGGCCAGCACGGCGAGCGCGGCGCGGCGGGAGGCAGAGAGCATGGACAGTCCTCACGAGTAGAGATGATTCAGCGGGATAAGGTAACCCTTACCTCCGACGCTATCCGTCGCTGTTTTCGCTTGACGGACAGCTATCGTCGTCCTCGCGACATTTCTCCGGGGACGTGGGCAAGCGATTCCCGACGGGGTGAACGAGCCCGGTGTGATGTCGCTGAGAGCCCTGGTAAGTGGCCGTTTCAGTCAGCAAGCGATCGTCGGACGGTTCGGCGAGGGATGACCAGGGGTGTCCCGGTCTCGGGGTCGGGTTGGATGAGGCAGGGAAGGTCGTAGACGTCCTCGACGAGCTCGGCGGTGAGGACCTGGTCTGGTGCACCGGACGCGACGACCGCGCCGTCCTTCATGACGATGAGGTGGTCGGCGTACCGGGCGGCCTGGTTGAGGTCGTGCAGGACGACCACGATGGTGCGGCGTAGCTGGCTGCGGAGGGTCTCGAACAGTTCGAGGAGCCCGTACTGGTGGGAGATATCGAGGAATGTGGTCGGTTCGTCAAGGAGTAGGACCGGGGTCTGCTGGGCGAGGGCCATCGCGACCCAGACGCGCTGACGCTGCCCGCCGGAGAGTTCGTCGACGAGCCTTCCGGACAGGTCGGCGGTGCCGGTCGCTTCGAGGGCGGCGGTGACGGCGGCCTCGTCCTCGGCGGACCACCGGTCGAACATGCCCTGGTGCGGGTAGCGCCCGCGGGCCACGAGGTCGGCGACGCGTATCCCGTCCGGTGCGAGGGAGGTTTGCGGCAGCAGGCCGAGCCGGGTGGCGAGCTGTTTCGGCGGTAGGCGGTGGATGTCGTCTCCGTCGAGCAGGATCAAACCGTCGAGGGACGGGAGGACGCGGGCAATCGTGCGTAGCAGGGTTGATTTGCCGCATGCGTTGGGGCCGATTATGGCGGTGTAGGAGCCACGGGCGATGGTGATGTCGACGCCGTCGACGATGATCCGCTTGTCGTATCCGGCGCGCACGGCGACCGCGCGTACTGCGTCCACAGCAGTGGTGTGAGTGGCAGGGCTGGTGGTAATCATGTTTTTCTCCGGAACTCCGAAATCAGCAACCAAGAGAGGTAGGTGCCGCCGAGTGAGACGGTGACGACTCCGACGGGCATCCCGATACGTTGGGCGAGGACGTCGGAGGTGAGCAGGCTGAATGCGCCCACGAGCGCCGATGGGACGAGCAGCAGCCCCGATCCGCGCACCAGGCGGCGCGCGATCTGTGGGGCGGCGAGGGCTATGAAGGAGATGGGGCCGGCGGCAGCGGTGACGAGCGCAGTGAGGGCGACACCGAGGACCACGGAGAGCGCGCGGGTTCGATTGGCGCGCAAGCCGAGAGACTGGGCGGCGTCGTCGCCCAGTTCGAGCTGGCGCAGGCCCGGGGCGAGCATCGTCACGGCGGCGAGCAGGATGAGCAGGAGCACTGACATGGGCCAGAGCTGGTCGTGGCCGAGTGCGTTGAAGGATCCGGCTGCCCAGACGGCGGCGAGCATGGCGGTGTCGACGCTGGTGGACAGCATGAGTGCGGAGTTGAGCGAGGAGAGCAGGGCGGCGACGCCGATGCCCATGATGATCAGCCGGAACGATTGCACGGATCCGCCCACCGTGGCGAGGAGATAGACGATGGCAGCGGTGATGATGCCGCCGAGGATGGCGCCTGCGGCGATGTCGAGGTAGCGGGTGGATCCGAGCAGGAGCATGACGAGGATCGCGCCGGTGTAGGAGCCGGAGGAGAAGCCGATGATGTCCGGGGAACCGAGCGGGTTGCGGGTGAGGGTTTGGAAGATGGCGCCGGCGATGGCGAGAGCGATGCCGCAGGCGATGGCGAACAGTGCCCGCGGCAGTCTCCATCCCACCACGAGCATGTGCGTCTGCTTGCCGGCGGTGCCGGTGAGCGCGGCGGCGATGTCGCCGAGGGGTACGGGGTAGGTGCCGAGCGTGAGGGAGACGACCGCGAGGATCAGGGTGAGCAGTGCGAGGGTGGTGCAGACAGCGAGGACACGCACACTCACGACTCCCGAGACCCGGGGCACGCGAATGGCGATCGCGCGGTATCCGTGGTCGAAGGTGTCGCGCCCGGCGCGGCGGCGGGTGCTGGTGCTCATAGGCCGCTCACCACCCGTCGTCGTGCGAGGAGGATGAGCACGGGGGCACCAATGACGGCGGTGACCAGCCCTACGCGCAGTTCTCCGCTGGGAAGGATGACTCGTCCGAGGATGTCGGACAGCAGCAGCAGAATCGGTGAGACGACGAACGTGTAGGCGAAGATCCATCGCTGGTCGGGACCGACGAACCAGCGCACGACGTGCGGGACCATGAGCCCGACGAACCCGATCGGTCCCGTTAGCGCGGTCGCCGTGCCGGCGAGCAGGGTGACGGCGATGATCACGATGATCCGCACTCGGCCGGTGCGAACGCCGAGCGAGGCGGCGAGTTCGTCTCCGAGGGCGAGGGCGTTGAGCGCACGGGCGGCACCAAGGCCAAGCAGAAGCCCGAATAAAACCAGCGGGGCAAAGGAGAAGACGATGTCGAGCTGTCGTCCGCCGATGGATCCGACGCCCCAGAATCGGAGGTCGTCGAAGGCATCGCGGTTGCCGAGAACGATCGCGGTGGTGAGGCCGCCCAGCACTGCGCTGATCGCCACACCCGCGAGGGTGAGCTTCGCCGGGGTGGCTTTGCCGCCGCCGACGGCGCCAAGCGCGTACACGAGTATCGTGACAGCGCCGGCGCCGAGCAACGCGAACCAGACATAGCCCAGCGGCGCGGCGATGCCGAGGAACCCGACCGCCATCGTCACCGCGAACGTCGCCCCGGCATTCACGCCGAGGATGCCGGGATCAGCGAGGGGGTTACGAGTGTACGCCTGGATCAGCGCCCCGCACATCCCGAGCGCCGGGCCCACGACCAAGCCGACGACTGTGCGCGGCACGCGCAGCTCGAGAATTATCACGTGCTCATCGATCGTGTGGTCATACGCCCACAGCGCGTCCCAGATCGTCGGCAGTGCGATAGCTCGAGCTCCGACGCCAACGCTGAGCATGACAACGACAGCAAGCACGGCAGTCGCGACACCGAGACCAGCCAGTCGAAACGCCCCGGAGCGGGCCACACCGGACGGTGCCGCCCGCTCCTCGAGCGCACGGGCGGCTGTCACTGTCGGGACGCTCACCTGCTCGAATCCGGATCGATGGGAGGAGTCCTGGGACACCGTGTCACTCAGCCGTGTGCACGACGGCGCCACCGTCGATCGCCGCGGAGATGTCCTTGATGTAGCCCTGCTCAATCGCCCACTGGATGCTGAGCACGTCAGGACCGCTGGTGGCCATGCCGAGCGTGTTGTCCTCGGCGATGAAGTAGCGGCCGTTCGCGATCGGGTCCCACCGGTTGAAGACCGGGTGCTCGAGCGTGTGCTTGGTGTCGGCGTCGGCATACGACCACGCCAGGACGACATCCGCCTCCACCGAATCGAGCTCCTCGAGACTGATGCCGCCGTACCAGGTGTCCGCCGGCACGTCTGCGGTCTTCGCAGCGAGCTGCGGAGTGTCGACCATGCCGAACTCGTGCAGCAGCCGCACGCGCGGATCCTCGCTGATATAGGCGGTGATCTCCGTTGCCCCCGAGGAGAAGGTCGTGCTGTAGAGGAACGAGGCCCCTTTGAGGTTGGGGTACTTCGCGGCTTCCTCGGCGATGGCTGCCTCGGTCTGTTCGATCAGCTCGGCGGCTTTGTCTTCCTCGCCGAGGATCTTACCGATGATCTCGGTGTGCTCCTGCCAGGTGCCGGCAGTGAACGGCCGTTCCATGTATGCAACGGTCGGGGCGATCTCGCTGAGCCGCTTGTACTCTGTCTCGGTGAAGCCGGAGTACACGCCGATGATGACGTCCGGCTGGAGGGCCAGGATCTGCTCGTAGTCAGGGCCGTCCTCGGTCACGTTGATGACCTCCGGCATCTGCGCGTTCAGCTCGTTCTCGATCTGGTGACGGAACCACGGGGTGAAGCCCTCCTCGTCCCCGCCCCACGTCTCGGGAACGCCGACCGGGACGACGCCGAGCGCGGCGACGATGTCGTGGTTCATCCAACTCAGCGTCACCACGCGCTCCGGTTTCTCCGGGATCGTCGTGTCGCCCAACGCGTGTTCGATCGTGCGAGGGTAACTCGATTCCGTCGCCGCCGCCCCGTCGGGGGCTGCGCTCGAGTCGGGTGTGGACGAGCAGCCGGCGGCCACAAGGGCCAATGTGGCGAGTGTGACGAGCGCGCTGGTGTGACGCAGAACGGACATGGGACCTCTCAGGACGTGATCGGGTGTCTCCGGGGAAGGACGACCGGCGGCCAAGTTAGGCGTACCTTAGTTCACGCTACGCAGTGATGGTTGCCGATAGCGGACACCTCTTTGCGTTGGACGGACACAAGCTCACCGCTGCTCCTGTCGCATCGACGTGAGCGGGCACCCGCACGAGCAGCCCTCAGGGAAGAGACAGGTATCCGCGTTATGTGCTTCGCCGGATCGGAATCATCACCGCCGCCCGCCGTTTCGGCATTCCACTGGCCGAAGTCGCCCGAGTATTCGACTCACTCCCTGAGAATCGGATGCCAGGAAAGACCGACTGGCACAGAATCTCCAAACGTTGGCATGAACGACTTGAGGTGCGGCGGAGGGAACTTGAACGTCTTGAAAAAGAACTAGTGGGGTGCATCGGTTGTGGGCGTCTCTCACTCAATACATGCCGCGTGCTCAACCCTGACGACCAGCTTTCTTCCGAAGGCCCTGGCGCGAGGAGATTGCAGTATCCCTCGGGAGTTGACGCACAATGAGCCACCTCAGCTGTGATCGCATAGGATGCCTCACCGAGTCGTGCGGCTCGAGAATCGTTCACAGACTCAACTCCCCTCCGACGCTGTTTCCGTCATTGACCATTCAGGAGCCCCTTGGCCTTCTCCGCGTTCTTCGCGCTAAGAGCGTCTTCTGAATGACTTTCCGGAGCCGAGCAAGCCCACGTTCGAGTTGACGGGGATCAGGGCGTCCGATGCAGATACGGAGACCTGAGGCCACATTCAAGGGGTCAGTGCTCATAGTCGTTGGAGGCGTGACGAGGACGCCTTCGCGCGCGGCGGAATGTGCGATTTCCTCGGCTTGTCCCCGAACCATCGGGAGCCAAAGGTGAAAACCGCCAGACGGGTGGAACGGGATGAGCAGCTACACCATTCCCAATGTCATCGCGCAGCACCCACGAGGTGAACGCATTATGGACGTATATTCCCACCTACTCACCGAACGCGTGGTCTATTTGGGAACTGGGATCGACGCAGGCGTCGCCAATGCCCTGATCGCGCAACTGCTGTATCTCGAAGCAGACAGCCCGGATCGCGACATCCAGCTCTACATCAACTGCGAAGGTGGTGACCCTAGTGCCATGCTCGCCATCTACGACACGATGAAGTTCATCAAGCCCAGTATCGCGACAAGACGCGCGTCTTCCCCGCCACCGCGATGCGCGCGAGCACCTCCGAAACCTCCTGCGGGGTGAAGAACTCGCCGCCCGATTTCCCCGCCTGCGAGGCGTACATCGTCATCAGATACTCGTAGGCGTCGCCGAACAGGTCGATCGAGTTGTCGCCGAAACGACCCAGCGGCAGATCTCCGACCGCCTCGAGCAGCGCTGCGAGCTTCTTGTTCCGCTGCTCGACGGTGCTTCCGAGGCGATTGCTGTTGACGTCGAGATCGTCGAAGAGCCCCTTGAGGTCCTGCTCGCTCGCTGTGCCGACCGCCGACCCCTCGATGTTCGCGAACACCCGCTGCAGCGTCTCGTTGAGGTAGAGGAGATTGTGCCGGGCGTTCGCGCGGACGTTTGTGTCGGTTGAGGTCAACCGTAGCTAGGGGCACCGACAGCCGCCGTGCACCCAGGCCGTGGGGCGTCGTCCGTACCGTCGTCGAGCCGCCCGGAGCGCCCGCAGAATCCGTCCTTCGAGCGCGCATCGAGATCGTCGAGCTAGAGCTGCGAGCTCGCCGGCACGAGGACGCGCACACCGAAGCGGCCGAAGTCGCGGTCGAAGGTGACCATAGTCGCGACAAGAGCAACCACCCAGGACCCACCATGGCAACACCGCACGATGTCATCCACCACGCCGATTACTTTCAGCTCGACGCAAGCCTCAGCCCTGAGTTCCTCGACTTACGCGACCGCATCCGAGTGTTCGGGGACGAACACATCCTGCCGGTCATCAACGAGCACTGGGAGCGGGCGGAGCTACCCACCGCGGTGCTGGAACCGTTGGCCGAACTCGGTGTGGTCGGCACCTACATCCCCGACTACGGCTGCCCCGGGCTCTCCCGTCTCGGCGCCGGCATCGTCGCCCGAGAATTCGGGCGCATCGACGGATCCATCAACACCTTCCTCGGCGTCCACTCCAACCTCGCCATGGGCTCGATCTACCTGCTGGGCTCAGAAGAACAACGCCAACGCTGGCTACCCGAAATGGCTCGGATGGCCAAAACCGGGGCCTTTGCCCTATCTGAGCCCGCCCACGGCTCCGACTCGGTCTCGCTCGAAACCTCAGCCCGCCGTGAAGGTGACACCTGGGTGCTCAACGGCCATAAACGCTGGATCGGCAACGGTCACGCTGCCGATCGCACCGTGGTCTACGCCCGGGATGTCGTCGACGGTGAGGCCAAAGTCTTCGTCGTCGAAAAACAGCCTGACGGCACCTTCTCACCCGGATATCGGCCCACCCCGATCGTGGGCAAGCTAGCTAAAGGCGCCATCGTGCAGGCCGATATCATCATCGACAATGTCGTCGTCCCCGAGGAGAACCGGCTGGTGCACTGCGAGTCCTTCGCCGGCGTCACCCGCGTGCTCAACGCCACCTGAGGAGGGGGCCAGCTGGGAAGCCGTCGGCCACGCCATGGCCGGATTCGAACTCGCTGCCCAATACGCCCTGGAGCGCGAACAATTCGGCTCCCCGATTGCCTCTTTCCAGCTGGTGCAAGAAAAACTGGCCACCATGCTCGCCGAGTTGACTCAAATCCAGCTGCTCACCACCCGGATGGCCGAACTGCAAGAACAAGACCAGCTCACCCAGGCCATGGCGTCGTTAGTCAAAATGACCACTGCCCGCACCGCATTGGCCATCTGCCGTCAAGCCCGCGACATGATGGGTGGCAACGGATTACTGCTGGAACACCACGTCGCCCGGCACCTGACCGATATGGAAGTCGTCTCCACCTACGAAGGCACTGACTCCATCCAGGCCCTGATCGTCGGTCGGGATATCACCGGCATCTCTGCTTTCACCCGCAAAACCGGCGGCTAGCTCTGCCTATCCCCAGCGCTACACTCAGCTCGAGATATACGAAGGTATATCGACCATACCTCGGTGCTCCTTGGGTCCGGACTGCATCGGGTGGAATGATTAATTCCGTTGCAGGATGTCGAGCAATCTGAACGGGAGGTGTAGCATGCCGAGGAAACCGAATCGACGATGGTCCTCCACCGGCCACCCACTGCGTCACCCCGTCACCTCAGACGCCCGGTGTGCTGGGGACTAACGCTCCGGCCCGACCTGCTTTTCTCCGCACGTCATCTTTCTCATCTTTTGTCATCTATCTGGCGCTACGTCATGTCATGAGCCGTGCCGTATCGCGCTTTTTAACCCTTCTTGAAGGACACTCCATCCAGAACGGAGCCTGATCATGACACGTGAATTCATTAACACAGCCCTGCGCGATGCCGTGGCCGAGCAGAACACACAGAGCCCCGATGCCTTCCGCTCGGCGATGCGGGAACTGCACGCAGCCGATATTGCCAAACACCTGGTCACCCTGACCCGGCACGATGCCGCCAAAGCACTCTTGGCGCTCTCCGACCGTAGTCAGGCCGAGATCTTCGGGCATCTGCGCCCCCACATTCAGGTAGAGCTGGCCCGGATCTTCAACCGCGAGCAACTGGCCACTCTGATCACCGCCATGTCCCACGACGAGCGGGTCGACCTGTTCAAGCAACTCACCGCCGAGGAACAATCCGCGCTGTTGCCCGCTCTGGCCCACGCCGAGCGGGAAGACATCCGCCGGTTGGGCGCCTACCCCGAGGGTACCGCCGGGTCGATCATGACCTCCGACTACGCGACACTGACCAGTGAGTTGCTGGCCTCCGACGCGCTCGAGAAGCTACGCCAGGAGGCCCCGGATAAGGAAACCATCTACGACATCTACGTCATCGATGAAGACCACAAGCTGATCGGTGTGCTGTCCCTGCGCGAACTGCTGGTTGCCCAGGCAGGCACGCGGGTCGGCGACATGATGCGCCGCAATCCGGTCTTCGCCCGGTCGGGGGCTAGCACCGACACCATTGCCGAGATCATCGCCGAATACGACCTGCTTGCTCTGCCCGTCGTGGACGAGTCCGGCATGCTGGTTGGCATCGTCACCGTCGATGACGCCATGGACGTTACCAGCCAGAGCCGCGGCCGTTCGGTCGCCCAGTTCGGCGGTAACGCCTCCATCGATGGCGGTCCGGACCTAAGCCTGCGCAGCTCATCCTTCTGGAACCTGTTCAAGACCCGCGTCTTCTGGTTGGCGATTCTCACCGTCTTCGGTATCGTCACCAGCTCCATCGTGGCCGGACAGGAAGCCCTGTTGGAAGAGATCGTTATTCTGGCGGCCTTCATTGCCCCGATCGTTGACGCCGGCGGAAACACCGGGAGCCAGTCGGCCACCTTGGTCATCCGCGCGATGGCCCTGGGCGAAGTCCGACTCCGCTGGCGCGACCTGTGGTTCGTGATCAAACGCGAAATCCCGGTGGTGCTCTGCCTGGGTATCGTCATCGGTATTTTGGAAATCATCCTGGCTTACTTCAGCAAGGGGATCGGCATCGAGGTATTGCTCACCGTCGGGATCTCCATGGCCGTCTGCATGATCATCGGTGGTCTGGTTGGCGCCCTGTTGCCGTTCATGGCCCGCCGGATCGGCACTGACCCCGCTACCCTGAGCTCGCCGATGATCACCTCGATCATGGACCTGCTCGGCGTGATGATCTACTTCGGACTGGCCTGGCTGTTCATGGGCCACCTCATGGTCTAGACCACCTGCCCTCGAAAACCATGCAGACCCCCGGACTATGATCGGCGATACAGTCCGGGGGCGTCTGCGTATTACGTTACTGAGCGGAGGTAGCATGCACCCTGACTCACACTCACCCACCTCAGCATCCGTCCCGAACCGTACCCCGTCCCGGGGCCGTGTGGCTATCCGCTACGGACTGATCAGTCTGGCCCTGGCGCTGATCTTCATTTTCGACACCACCACCCGCTATGAGGTCGCTGCCGCGGTGCTCTACACCGTGGTCATCTTTGTCGCCCACAGCGCGCTCGGCCGGGGAGAGCTGATCGGGTTGACCATAGTCAGTGTTGTCCTCACCGTAGTGAGTTTCGCGCTCACCCTGGACGGAGAACTTGACTCCGGACTGATCAACACCGGGCTGAGTATCGCCATCATCATCGCGATCGCTTTTCTCATCATCCGGGCCGATGACGCCCGGCATACCGCCCAGCAAACCCAAGAACAGCTCAAAAAAATCGTCCAGGTCCACGGCTTGGAGGGGCTGACCACCTCCATCGCCCACGAGGTCAATCAGCCCCTAGCAGCCATCACCACCAGCGGGCACGCTTGCCAGCGCTGGCTGAATCAAAACCCGCCGAACATCGATAAAGCCCACGAAGCACTGGGTCGGATCCTTCACGACGCTTACCGGGCCGACACCATCATCAGCCGCATCCGCCGACTCACCCAAGGCGAACCACCGCACACCAATGCCTTCGAGGTCAACACCGCCGTCCAGGAGGTGCTCGAGCTCTCTCAAGCCGAGCTGAGGCGCCACCGCATCACGTTGCACACCGAATTTGCTCAGGAGTTACCTCGCGCACTGGCCGACTCGGTGCAAACCCAGCAGGTCGTCGGCAACCTGTTACTCAACGCGATCCAAGCCCTCGCCGGCTCCACCACCAACGAGCGTCGCATCACCGTCGCCTCCACCCACGAGGACGGCCACATTGTCGTCTCCGTAATCGATACCGGCCCGGGCATCGACCCCGAGATCCAGCCCCATCTCTTCGACGCCTTTTGGACCACCAAAGACGACGGCATGGGTGTGGGGCTGAGTATCAGCCGAGCCATCATCGAGGCCAACGGTGGTAGAATCTGGACCGATACCCCAGCCAGCGGTGGTGCTGCGTTTTCGATCTCTCTACCCGTTGTCCCAAAGAAAGCACCATCATGATCCACCAGCAGACGCCGCCAGACCGCGAGCCCATCGTCTACCTCGTCGACGACGACCCCTCGGTCCGGGCCGCGGTGGAAGACCTCTTTGCCTCCGTCGGCCTACGGGTGCTGAGCTTCGCCTCGGCCCAGCAGTTCCTCAACCACCCCGTGGAAGACGCTCCGGCCTGTTTGGTGCTGGATGTGCGGATGCCGGGGCAAAGCGGCATGGACCTCCACCGGCACGCGCTCGCCGAAGGCATCACCTGCCCGGTCATCTTCATCACCGGCCACGGAGATATCCCGATGGCCATCGAGGCGATGAAGAACGGGGCCATCGAGTTTCTCACCAAGCCCTTCCGCGACCAGGACCTGCTCGATGCGATCTTCCAAGGTCTAGAACGCGACCGTACGCGCCGAGAGGCCGAGGCAGTCACCGCCGATTTGCGAGCGCGTTGGGAGTCTTTGACCCCCGGCGAACAAGAGGTGATGAAGCTGGTAGTCCAAGGACAGATGAATAAACAGATCGCCACTCAGCTTTACCTGAGCGAAATCACCGTCAAAGTCCGCCGCGGACACGTGATGCGGAAAATGGAAGTCTCTTCCCTGGCCGAGCTGGTCCGCAGCGCCGAACGGCTCGGACTCTAGCCGTCACACTTCAGGAACATGGACCCCAGACTCAACTGAACACCTGCAGGATCCAATAGCATCGTGGGTCATGCTTTGCCTTGTGAGTCACGTAATTCGTTCGGCTGTGCACTATCCCTGTAACCACATATATGCAGGTCAGCCTCGCGAGATCCACCGCGAGGATGGGTGTTGACGGTTACACCCGGGGGACAAGCGATCTTGAGGGAAGACGCCTTGAGACAGCGCACCTTGAGGTGGCACGCCCTGGGCTGAATTTTCAAGGAATCTATGATGTCCACAAAGAAATCGTGGTGGAGACGGTATCTAGATTTCCCACTCATCTGGAAACTGGCCATAGCCCTTCTTGCTGGACTCATCGTTGGTCCGATCTGGGGCGAAGACGCAACGGTCTTAGAGCCTTTCGGCGAAATCTTCCTGCGCCTGGTCAACATGCTGATCATTCCCCTCATCGTGGCCACGCTCATCGTGGGAATTACGTCGGCGACCCCGCAAAAGCTCGGTCGTATTGGCGGAAAATTTTTATCTACTATCTGCTGTCGACCTGCTTTGCTATTTCCATTGGTCTGGGGCTGGTTCTGCTCGTGCATCCGGGGAGTGGCCTATCGGCCCCGGAGAACGCGACTCAAGAGGGTGAGGAAGCCCCACTCTTAGCGGACGTATTTGTCAACATTTTTCCCGAGAATATCTTCCGTGCACTCGTCGAGGGCGACATCTTGGCCATTATGTTTGTCGTGCTGATCGTCGGTTTTGCCCTGGCCTATTTGATCGATAGCCACAACGAGAGCTTCCGCGACGGGGCTGTGACGATTCGCGAAACCTGCGTTGCCAACTCGTGCCCGGCAGATCCGCGCTGATCGCCTCGACCAGACCCGAGTGGGCATCAGAAGTGACCAGCCGGACCCCCGACAGGCCTCGCGCGACCAAATCAGCGAAGAACTCGTTCCAGGCCGCCCCGGTCTCAGCCGTGGCGACCCGCATCCCTAGCACTTCACGATGCCCGTCGGCGTTGACCCCAGTGGCGAGCATGACGACCGCGTTGATGACCCGGCCGCCTTCCCTGACCTTCATCGTCAACGCGTCGGCAGTCACGAACGTGAACGGCCCAGCATCGGTCAGCGGGCGGTGCCGAAACTCGGCCACGTGCTCGTCCAAATCGGCGGCCATGCGGGAGACCTGGCTCTTGGATAGCCGGTCGATGCCCAAAGTCTTGACGAGCTTGTCCATTCGCCGAGTACTGACTCCGGCGA
>NZ_MQVR01000045.1 GCF_001907295.1 Bowdeniella nasicola | reverse complement strand
GGGGAAGCTGACACCGGTCGAGTTCGAGAGCATAATGATGGATGCCGTCGCTTTGGCGGCATGAACCCCGGACTCAAGCAAACCTTCAGCAGACCGCGGTGGCGTCTTCGAGCTTGTCGTCGATCGCGGTCTTGTAGCCGGCGAACGGGTCAAGAGCTGCGACCTTCACGTTCCTCTGGAACGTTTCGCCGCGTTCGGCGAGCCAGGACGCGTAGGCCTTCCCGGAGCGGCCAGGCACGAGGTCGAGCAGCCTGGCCCGCGTCTTTCCGGTGCTGCCGCGGCTGAGGTCGACCATCCCGGTCAGCTCCTTCGGGCCTCGCTTGCGGGGGTCGACGTGATGCCAGATGTGCTCGTCGACGCCGAGGGTGGTGACGTTGTCGAACCGGGCTTCGTCGGCCGCGAGCTTGACAAGCTCGGGTTCGACGGCCCGCCACACCGTCTTCCACGACGTCCCGAGCTGCCGGGCGAGACCGGCGATCGTCGCGTGCTCACGCCGCAGTTGCCCGATCGCCTAGCTGACGGCGCGCGTGGTGATCGATCCGCGCCGGGCGACCAGAGCGGGAAGCTGCTCCGTGAACGTCTTGCGCCCGCAGCCCGCGTCGTCGCATCGCCAGACGCGTTGCCGCCACACGATCCGCACCCGCGTGACGCACCAGGCACGTCATGCAGCACCCGTCGGCGGCGCCCGCGACCGGTCGCGACGACCCCGCACGACGGGCACCCGGTCGGCGCCGCAGGGCTCGAGACAGTCACGACTAGCAACCCGTCGCGGCGGTCGACGTGCTCAACATGAACGCCATCGAGACCAAGCAACAGGTCGCAACGCGGGCACGGGCAGGTGGCGGGGGCGCATCAGCGCACCCCGAAGTAGGGTGAAGCACGTCGAGGTCCTCGTGGTAGATCAGGTGGTTCGCGCTTCTGATACTCGGGGACCCCGACCCGGGCTACTGAGCGTTCTCAACCCACAACATCGGCAGCGCTCGTCGACAAAAGGCTGTAGCGAAAGCCGCTACGATTAGGGGAACCAGCCACCACCAAAGGATCTCAGCCATTATTTCACCCTCAACACGTAGCACGGTGCGGGGCAAGAAAATCGCTAGGCGGGGAGCTTCTGCTGCTAAGAGAAGCATGCCGTAATAGAGGGCTATAAAAACCAGCGATCCCCAGTACCTTCCAAAGTACGAAATACAAAGGTAAGCAATAGCGCCGAGTGCGACTACATTTAACGCGAAATGGAGGACTATCCTCAACGGCGGCTGGGCTCCAGCAGGGTATGTGAGGTAGCTCGCGGCAGAAATTATCCCTGGGACCACGACAACAACCAGCGAGCACACGGTGGCCTGCACAGAGACCCTAGCTGAACCAAGTAGCTCCCACAGAGTAAACCTCGGCGCCAGGTAGACCGTCAACCCCAGCCCCAGCAGCACCGACAGGTACTCCGATGGTGGAACCTCATAGGGAATAGTCGAGTGCCGAATAGAAACTGCCAGGAATGGAAGTTCTGCAAAGAGCAGGACGAGACCGACCAACACCGAAGTAAGGGCTACTAAGAAGGGCGACCGCAGCCGAAAATGAGGCGACCAGGTCACGGAAACACCACTTCAGAAATCTTACACGATCGGATCTCATCTCGATGCCTGGAAAACCAATCATTGCGAGCACTAGGGGAGAGGTTTTCCAAGGCGCGAGCAAAGCTGGATGGTATATCAGATCGCTCAGGCTTATCTCCCAGCCAGGCCGCCAGTTCGTATGCATACTGAGCCGATTCGCCACTACTACCACAATTCTCCAGCCCTGCAAGGGCTCCCGCAACATCCCAATCTGCACTAACGACCCCACTTTCAGTAACCGGGGTGATAAGCCGATTATCCGCCAACTTCGGCATGCCATCCCACATCCACAGCGTAACCGATTCCAGCAACCATCTATCTTCACCCAACGGTCCGGCACGATCAATCACGTCCCGAGTTTGCGTGATTAGATCATCCATTAAGACGGCTTCCTCCTCCGAAACACAGTATGTCCAAGAGCCCACTTCTCTGCAAACCTTAATGTCGGACACTAACGGACCATAAAGAGGTTCATCATTGGTAATGAGGAGATACGCTAAGAGAGCGACTCCACCAAAACCAACGCCCATCAGAAGGGAGGGACGAGCACTGAACCCGCTCTTAACACGGGTTATCCATAAGACGATGGACGTAAGTAATAACAGCACTAGTAGCCAGAACACGAGGTAACCAATTAGCCGTAATGCTATAAACGGCTCATGGCGATACGACGGGGTCGCAGGAAATAGGAACTCATGACCAACACTGTAGGTGTGCCTAGGTAGATGCGGGCCGGCAATTACCGGAAGCAAACCAATCCAAGCGACCGAGACTATCACGACTACTGCCGGGGACCACCATCGATCACTCAAGAGGCCAAAAAGCACACCCAACGCTACAAACGGCAAAAGCTGGCCCGGCGTCATCACAGTCTCGAGCCAGTGAATCGAGCCATGGACTGCTCTGGGCTCGAAAACGGCAAACAACAGAGCTTGTGCCACAGCCCAACCAGCCAAGGCCAGAGCATACAATACGATGAGCACCCTCAGTACCGCCGACCCCGAGCTGCGCAGGTTAAGTGGCGACGAAGCTGGGGAACTCCGCGAGAACAGCGATCCTGCTAGCACACAGCCCAGCACCGACAAGTATGGACCGGCATACAGTATCGTCTCGCGAGAAACACCCGAAAGGCGACTCAAGGGAACAAAATACCAAGCACCTACTGTGTAGGCAGCCGCACAGACCGCCGTAAACACGCCAAAAACTACTACGCCCGCCAAAGCCGCAGGCAGCGGCCACACCAGCCGGCGAATGAATGACATGACTACAAGTTCCCTAGCAGCTGCTCATATGCAATCTCTAGCGGACTTCCCGCGGCAAGGTTTTCCCTTCCTTCTGAGGCAAATCCTGAGACAGACCCAGAATACGCGACTCCCATGCCGCCAATCACCACGAGGTACTGCGCGGTGTGGTGGATGTCTTCGATAAGGTGTGTTGACATGATCACCGAGGCGCTCTTAGCTACTTCTAATAGCAATCTTCGAAATTCCATTCTCCCCGTTGGATCAAGACCCGATGTCGGTTCGTCCAAAAGGATTAAGTCTGGACGGTGCGCCATTGCGCACGCAATTCCTACCCGCTGCCGCTGCCCACCCGATAGAGCCCGCACTCGTTTCGAAAAAAGCTCTTCCTTAATTCCAACGTTGAGGAGCGCTGTGCGGGCCGCATTCTCACAGTCCGCTTGAGCTAATCCATGGGTCCAAGCAGCATAGCTTACCGTATCGATTACTTTCAGCCATCCCACAAGATTAAAAGACTGAGGAAGCACTCCGATTCTCTGCCGTATACGATGCCGCGCCTGCACGTCGGATACCTCTTCTCCGAGGATGACAACCTCCCCCTCTGCAGGCATACGCAGCGTCGAGATCACTGACAATAATGTTGTCTTCCCCGCCCCATTAGGCCCCAATAGCCCGGTAATTCCCGGGGGAATTGAAAACGAAACTCGATCCAGCACTGTGTGTCTTCCGTATTTGAACGAGACATCATGCATAGATACGATTGATCGCAGCGCGCTCATCAATTAAATCCTTTACGACACACGTTTGCAGCTTCCCCCAGCCGACTTCGACCAACGGTCGTGGCAGCTGGGGGATTTCAAGCTTACCGCCCTATCTGCAGGTATTGCCGTAGCTGGTGACCTTAATCGTACTTGAATACACTGACGAGGCACCCATTCGTGCAGTCGTGTAGACTAGCCGATTTTGGGGAATTCCCCAGTCACACAGCTTCGATCCCCTCACGTACGTGCCGTAGTCAGACTGGGTACCGATTGTAGCGTCGGGGCCGGTCCGCGACCATGAGAGCAACGCATATAGAGGCCCGGGTGAGCTGGCCGATGCGGACCAGTAGACAGTGTTGCCAAAGCTCCATGGAGTGTTAGCAGTAAGCGAGATGCTGGCGGGACCATCAACGTGGCTGCCCACCGTTCCAGCGAAGGCGCCTGAAGGTAGCGATAGCGCCAATGCCGAAGCGGCGGCTAGTGCAGCGATGCGGCGCGTTTTTTTCTTCATATTCCCCTCCCTTGGGTGTCGCTTTCACACTAAAAGACGCGATACAGTCTGTCAAGGTTGCTGCCTTATTCATCGAGCATTACAGCTCATACTTTCCACGTCGATATGCCTCTTACTACCACGCTTCGCCGGAGCCGAAGCCTTCGCCCTTGCGCTCTTCGCGCTGACGCAGTTCCTCTTCGGAGCGGCGCTGGTTTTCTTCCAGCTGGTCTTGTTTCGAATCCAGCGTCGGCTCCGGCTCCGGTGATTTGCTCGGCGGCGCCGTGCCCTCACCGGGGTCTTCGCTCGGTTCCTCGCTCGGCTCGTCCGTCGGCTTGTCCTTCTCGGGCGCGGCGGC
The DNA here is from genome assembly GCF_001907295.1 of Bowdeniella nasicola. Taxonomy (GTDB): domain Bacteria; phylum Actinomycetota; class Actinomycetes; order Actinomycetales; family Actinomycetaceae; genus Bowdeniella; species Bowdeniella nasicola. Next base: position 16,993 of record NZ_MQVR01000045.1, on the reverse strand, counting down.
GGCGCGCTGGCGCTGGTGGATGAGGTCCTCGGGCGAGGTCGATCCCTCGCCGCCGACGCCATCCGTCGTGCACGGTCGGGACGTCTCGGCCGCCTCCGTCATGAGGGTGCGGGCGGCGTCGCCGGAGAGCTGGCGCGCCTCGCCTTCCAGCGCGAGCGAGAGGTTCATGCGCACGCGGCATTCGTCGCTGCCCCCGATCGACCCGGAGGCGTCGGGCGTCGCCTTGCCGACCTTGCGCAGCGCCGTCTTCAGCTTGGGAGTCGCATCGGCGAAGCGCTCCTGCATAAGGTAGCCGGTGCCCTCGTTATAGGGCGCAATCCAGGCGTGCGGCCCGACGGGCACGATGACGGCGTGGCTGCGGTAGGTGCGGCTCCACGTGGCGCCGTCGTGCCCGCGACCCTGCCACGCGCTGATGGCGACCCAGGACAAGGCGAGGCCGATGACGGCAAGCAGCGCGATAATCAAGCGTTTAGTCACGGGCGCTCATCGCCTTCAAATCACGCGCGAGGCTGAACAGTTCCAGGGCGATGAGGCCCGCGAGCGCGATCATGAATGGCCAGAACACCTTTTCTTCGATCGCGACCTCGCGGCGGCCGTCTTCGGCGATCTGGCCCGCGTCGATCCCCGCGGTGACGGAATCGAGGCTTCCGGGGGCCGTGCGGTGGAGGTAGGGGACGCCGAGGGCTTTGGCGACGGCCTGCAAGGCGGCCTCGTCGAGCTGAGAGACAGCGTCGCCGCCGGAGTTGGGGTCCTTGATATAGGGTGCGTCGGTGTCGGCGCCGGTCTTGTCCGTTCCGTCGTATTGACGCATTTTTCCGCCGCTCGCCGTGCCATAGCCGAGGACGGCTCCACCGTCGATCAGGCCCGCGAGCTCACCGAAAGCTGCGGGCGACGGCGGGCCCTTGGGGGCGGCCTCACCGCGCGTGGATTCGCCGTCGGTGAGGACGAACAGGACGCGCACGTTCGCGGGGTTGCGTTCCTTGGCCGCCTCGAGCGCCTGTTTCAGGCTGGCGACGGGCCGGTCGATCGTCGAGCCCGACGAGTAGCTCGTGATCTCCTGGCGGGCGGTCTCGGCCCAGCTGTTGACGGCGCGCGCGTCGGTCGTGAGCGGCAGCTGGCGGGAGGCGACCGAGGAGTAGGAGATGACCGAGAAGCGGGAGCCGGCGAGCTCGGTCGTGAGCTGCTTGAGGTCGGCGCGCACGCCGGTAAGGCGCGGCTTGTTCCCGTCGTAGTCTTCGGCGGCCATGGAGCCGGTGAGGTCGACGGCGAGGTAGACCTCGAGGTTGGAGGTGACGTCGCGTTTGCCGACGGTGATCGTCGGCGAGATGAGGGCGGCAAGGGCCAGCAGCGCGATGAGGGCGCGGCGGATCTTCGCGGTGCGGCGCGGAGAGCGCCAGGCGGCGACGGCGCCGGCGGCGATGAGGGCTGCGGCGAAAACGGCCGTGACGAGCGGCGGGTACGTGAGTGAGAAGTTCACAGGCGCCACCACCCGAGCAGGGCAAGGCCGCCGACGAGGCCAATGAGGAGGACGGGCGCGAGGCGTTCGGGGTGGTCGGTGATGACGACGTTCGGTGACGCGTCGAGCTCCGCGGCCTGCTGGCTCGTCACGTCGTCGATGATCGAATCGACCGCCTCCGGGGAGCCGGTGTCGAACACGAGGCCGCCGCGCGAGGTGATGGCCTCGGTGAAATCTGCGCGCTGCTTCGTCGAGCCGCCCTCGGCCGTCGGCGAAAACAGTCCGATCACGCGGATATTGCGCTCCTGCGCGAATGTTGCGGCCTCGGCCAGCTGGTAGACGGGCGTGCCCTGCAGGTCGTTGTCGGTCGCGAAGATGATGGAGCGGGAGCGTTCCTGGTCGGACAGGTCGAAGGCGAGGACGCAGTTGGCGAGCCCGTCGCCGATGAGGGAGGCCGACGTGCCGGGCAGGGCCGTCGTGCCCGCGAGCAGGTCGAGCAGCTGCTGGGTTTGCGGGGTGCCGGTTGTGAGCGCCGCGAGGTCGACGTCGAGGACCTTCGCGGCGTTCGACAGCTCCTCTTTGACCATCGCGTAGTCGTCGGTCAGCGGGAAGAGCGTGCGCGAGGTGTTATTCCACATGACGAGGGCGATGCGCTCGCCGCTGAAATTCTCGGCGAGTTGGGAGAACTTGCCGAGGATCTCGCTGTCGTAGGAGATCATCGAGCCGGAGACGTCGAGGCACAAGACGATGTCGCGGGTGGCGAGGCGTTCGGATTCGACGTGGCGCTCGGCGGGGCGGCCGGCCAGACCCGCGGCGGCGAGGCCCGCGAGCGTGAAGGCGGCCAGGGCGATGGCCAGGCGCCGACGCCTGGCGCGCACGACCGCGCGGAAACTCGGCAGGTTGCGTAGATAGCCCGTGTGGGCGACCGGGATGGCCGTGCGCTGGGCGCGGCGGCGACGGGCGGCCAGCAGGCCCGCGATGATCGCGGCGATGAGCAGGGCGGCCAGGCCCGCGGCGAGCGGCCACCACATGATCGAGGTGAGGCCGGCGGTGATCTGGGTCATCGTCGGCCCCCGAGCATTTCGGATAGCGCCGTGAAGGTGCGCTCGGCCATGACGTGAACGTCGAGATCAAAGGAGGGGCGCTCGGCGATCTCGACGACGGTGATGACGTCGGCGATCTCGTGGGCGTCGGGCCGGGCCTGCAGCTGGTTCAGCGTGTGATTCGCGAGGTTCTCGCCGAGCTGGTTGGAGCCGAAGCGGCGGGCGATATCGGCCGCGGCCAGGTGGAGGGCGGCGAGGTCGAGTTCGCCCGCGAAATAGCGTTCGCGCAGGGCCGCGAGTTCGGAGCCGAAGGTGTTGGCGAACAGCGGCTCGCCGGGGCCTCGTTCGCTGCGGCGTGTGGCGCGCTCGGCGCGGCGCGGTGAGAACAGCACGGTGAGGATGCCCGCGGCGAGCAGCGCGATGATGCCGGCCGCGAGGTAATACCAGGGATAGCCGATGAGGGCGCCCACCTCGTCGGGGTTCATGCGCGCACCCCCGTCCGGTCGGCGAACAGGTGCAGCAGCGCGTCTTCGATGTCGGCGCTGGAATCGAGCCTGGTGGCGCGGATCGCGAGGCGCGTCACGATATCGTCGGTGCGCTCGCGTGCGTGGGCCATCTGGGCGGCGATATCGGCGGCGAGGCGCGAGTTCGGCCGCAGCTCCTCGGAAAGGAAGTCCGGGAGCATTCCGTCGCGCACGTCGGTGGCGAGCGCGCCGCGGCGCAGCGTCGCGAGATCGAGGTCGGCAATGGCAAAAAAGACGACGTCGTGGCGCACCCGAAGGCGCTTGAGCACCGCTTCGCTTTCTTCCTGCAGCGAATAGTCGTCGCCGATGATGAAGACGAGCGAGCGGCGCTTCAACAGCGACTCGGCGCGGAACAAGATGGGCGCCATCACATCATCGGGCGCGGGGTTCGTCGCGCCCGCGCGCAGCCGGTGGCGGATGAGTTCGACGTGATCCGATCCGGAGCGCGGCGGCAACTGGCGCACGCCGCCCGCATCGGAGTAGACGAGTGCGAGCTGATCGCCGCGAAAGCGCGTGAGGTAGGCGAGGATGTCCGCGAGGTCGACGGCGATATCGAGTTTGCGCTCCCCCGACGGGGCGCTGCCGGTCATCGCGAGCGACGTGTCAACGGCGAGGACGACGGACAGGTTCGTTTCCTTCACAAACCTGCGGATCACGGGTTCGCCCGCACGCGCCGACGCCTTCCAGTCAATATCGGAGACGTCGTCGCCCGGATGGTAGGGCACCATATCGTCGAAGTCCTGGCCGTGGCCGGTAAACACCGAGCGGTGACGTCCCTCGATTCCGCCGGAGACCCGTTTCAGGACCGGCAGAGCGATGCGGCGGCGCAGTTCCGCGAGCCGCGCATAGGACAGAGCCAAGGGCGATCCTTAGGGCACGGTGACGGCGTCGAAGGCGGCGTCGATAAGCTCTTCCGGGGTGACGCCGCCCGCGATCGCATCATAGGATCGCACGATGCGATGCCGCAGGACGGAGTGGCGCAAAAGGACGATGTCGTCGGGCACGACGTAGGCGCGGCCGGCCATGAGCGCGAGCGCCTGAGCGACGCGCATGAGGGCGATGGCACCGCGCGGGGACGCGCCGACGCGGACGTCATCGGCGAGGCGCGCGACGGGGCTCGGGCCCTGCCCGCGCGTCGTATTAATGACGTCGACGATGTAGCGTTTCAGGGAATCGTGCACGAAGATGCGGTTGGTCGACTGCTGCAGGCTGCGCACGTCGTCGAGCGAAATCGGCTCCAGGCTGGCATCGGTGCGCGGGGCGGCGCCGGAGGCGACGAGGGTGCCGTCGGCGATCCCGTCGAGGATTTTCACTTCCTGCTCGGTGCTCGGGTAGGTGAGCACCTCCTTGATGAGGAAGCGGTCCATCTGCGCTTCGGGCAGGACGTAGGTGCCCTCTTCTTCGATCGGGTTTTGCGTGGCGAGCACCATGAACGGGTTCGGCACGGGGTAGACCTGGCCGCCGATCGACGTTTGGCGTTCCTGCATCGCTTCGAGCATCGCCGACTGCGTCTTGGCCGAGGAGCGGTTGATCTCGTCGAGCAACACGAGGTTCGCGTGCACGGGGCCGAGCTGCGTGGTGAGTTCGCCGGTCGTGTAGTTGAAGATCTGGGTGCCGACGATGTCGTTCGGCATGAGGTCCGGCGTGCACTGGATGCGGTGGAAGCTGCCGGAGACGGCCGACGCGAGCGTCTGCGCGGCCGTCGTCTTGGCGAGGCCCGGCACCGATTCGAGCAGGATATGGCCCGAGGCGAGGAGGGTCGCGACGAGGGCACGACGCAGGTCGTCCTGGCCGACGACCTTGGACGCGAAAACCTGGTTGACGCGTCCGATAAGGCGGTGGGCAGCGCCCAGCTCGTCGGCGGTCAGTTGGGAGTGGGCCATCGTTACTCCTTCACGCTACTGCGCTCAAGGGTAGCGGCAGCATCCCGGGCAGTCTCAAGTGCGAGGGACCGGAATGTGACCAAACTACCCCTGGTAGGCGCCCTGCCAGACGGTCGTGAACGGCGTCGCCGTCGCCAGGCGCTGCTGGATGCCCTCGGTGACGAGCTCCTTCGCGATGCGCACGGCTTCCTTCACCTCGGTGCCCTTGGCGAGCTCGGCGGTGATGGCCGCGGCGAGCGTGCAGCCGGCGCCGTGGATGCGGGCGCCGTCGCCGATCTTCGGGACCTCGTAGACGGTGACGTCGGTGCCGTCGAAGAGGATGTCGACGGCGTTATCGCCGGGCAGTTCGACACCGCCCTTCGCGACGACGTACTTGGGGCCGAGCTCGTGGACCTTCTTCGCGGCGTCGATGAGATCGCCGAGGTTCTCGATGGATTCGCGGCCGGACAGCACCGTCGCCTCGAAGACGTTCGGGGTGATGACGGTGACGTGCGGGACGATCTTTTCTCGCAGCGCGGTGTCGACCGCGAGCGCCGGGGAGACCTCCTGCGTCTTGCAGATGAGGACAGGGTCGAGCACGATCTGGCGGTAGGAATGCTCCGTGAGGGCCTTCGCGACGACGTCGATCGTCTCGGGGGTGCCGAGCATGCCGATCTTCAGCGTGTCGACCTCGGGGAAGGCATGCGTCGCGGATTCGATCTGGTCGGCGATGACCTGCGGATCAACCGGCACGAATCGGTGGTTCCAGTTGTCGTTCGGGTCCATTGACACGATGCACGTCAGCGTCCCCATGCCGTAGACCCCGCGCTGGTGGAAGGTCTTGAGGTCGACCTGGATTCCGGCGCCGCCGGTGGCTTCGGAGCCAGCGATGACATGCGCAATTGCAACCACGTGCATTCTCCTTCGTAAGGGGGCGGCGCCGAGCGTGACGGAGCCGGGTGGGTATCCTGCCTAAGCGTAACGCCCGGGGCCACGCCTGCCCACCGCGCGCTAGGCTTGAAGCATGAATTCCCCCGGCGTGAGCCCTCAGCGAGTCCTGCTTGCCTTCGCGCCGCTGACCCTTGTCGTCGCGGTGCTTTCGCTCGCCGTATCGGGTGCCGTCGCGCCGACGCCGCCGCTCGATCCGGGGGTGGTGGCTCGCTGGTCGCTGCCGCTGCTGACGCTTGTTACGCGGCTGGCCGCCGTCGTCGCGATTGGTGCGACGACGCTGTGCGCGCTCGTGTTGCCGACGACGCCGAAGACGCATCACGTCCACAAGCGTGCGGTCGTTCAGACGAACCCGCAGGCGTGGGAGCTTGCCGCGCGGATCGCACGCGTCGCGGCGATCGTGTGGGCGCTCGCACAGCTGGCGAGCGTCATCGTCGAATATTCGGTGACGGCGCTACGCCCGATGACGGAGCCGACGTTCGGCTCCGAGCTGTGGGTCTTCCTCACGCAGGTCGACCTCGGCATCGCCTATCTCTGGGCGACGATCCTCACCGCATTTGCCGCGGTTTTCGTCGTCCTCATGACCCATTACACGTCGGCCGCCTGGGCAGGCACGCTCTGCCTCGTCTCGCTCGTCCCGCTCGCGCTGACCGGCCACGCCGCAGGCGCCGCGTCGCACGACCTCGCCGTCTCCTCGATGCTCATGCACCTCGTCGCGGTCACGATGTGGATGGGCGGGCTGCTGATCCTCGTCGTCGTCTCGCGGCACCTCGGGGCCGAGCTGCCGTCCGTCGCCGCGCGCTATTCGCAGATCGCGCTGTGGTGCTTCATCATCACCGTCGTCTCCGGGGTGTGCGCCGCCTGGATTCGCCTCAACGGCGTCGGCGAACTTTTCACGACGCCATGGGGCCTGCTGCTCACCGCGAAGACGATCGGGTTCATCGCCCTCGGCGCGATCGGCTACTGGCATCGCGAACGCACGATCCCGCAGCTTGGCGAGGGCCGGGCGAAGCCGTTTTGGCTGTTCGTGGGCGTCGAGGTCCTCATTATGGGGGCGACGACGGCGCTCGCGGTCACGCTCTCCTCGTCCGCTCCCCCGGTCCCGCAGTCGCCGCTGCCGGATCCGTCACCCGTGTGGGAGGCGACGGGCTACGCCGAGCCGCCCGCGCCGACGTTCGCGACGTGGTTTACACAGTGGCACCCCGACCCGTTCCTCATCTTCGGCTGCCTCGCCGCGATCGTCGTCTACCTGCGGTGGGTCTACCGGCTGCGCAAGCGCGGCGATTCCTGGCCGATCGGCCGCACGATCTGCTGGGTGATCGCGTGGGTGTCGCTGCTGTGGCTGACGAATGGTGGCCCGACGGTCTACGGGCGCATCCTGTTCTCGGCGCACATGATCCAGCACATGTCGCTAGTGATGATCACGCCCGTACTGCTCGCGCTCGCCGGGCCGATCACGCTCGCGACGCGCGCCCTGCCCGCCCGCCACGACGGCTCGCGGGGCCCGCGCGAATGGATCCTCGCGCTCGTGCACTCGCGCTACGCGCGCGCGTGGGCGAACCCGTTCGTCGCCGCGATCAACTTTGTCGGCTCGATGTGGATCTTCTACTACACGCCGCTGTTCGAGCTCGCGCTCACGACGCACCTCGGCCACATCCTCATGACCGTGCATTTCACGATTGCGGGCTACCTGTTCGCGAACGTCATCGTCGGGATCGACCCGGGCACGAACCGGCCCGGCTACCCGCTGCGGCTCGTGTTCCTGCTCGCAACAATGGCGTTCCACGCATTCTTCGGCATCTCGATCATCTCGATGAACTCGCTGCTGGCGGCAAGCCACTTCGGCCAGTTGGGCCTCGCCTGGTGGGTCGACGCGCTCGTCGACCAAAAGATCGGCGGCGAGATCACGTGGGGTATCGGCGAGCTGCCGACGCTGGGCCTTGCGATCATCCTCGTCGTGATGTGGTCGCGCGCCGATACCAAGGAAGCCAAGCGCCGCGACCGGCGGGCCGAGCGTGATGAGGACGCCGAGCTGGAGGCGTATAACGCGATGCTCGCCGAACTCGCGGAACAGGATGCTCAGCGCTGAGCGGCAGCACTAGCCGCGGCGGTAAAACGTTTGGACGTGTTCGACGCGCGCGCCGTTCGTTTGGGAGCCTGGCGGCAAGGTCGCGCCCGAGCGCGGCGGCCTGCGTCGGCCCGACGGTCGACTGGTCGGACAGCACCAGGTATTGCCGTGCGCGAGCAGGACGACGAGGTCCCCGTCGGCGGCGGATAACGTCATGCTCATGTCCACTCCATTCGCTCCCGACCGGCGACGGTCAGCCAGATAATGCCGCCGATCAGCAGCGCCATCCCGAAAACACCCATCCCGACCCCGATGAAGAACGACGTCGTGAACGAGACCGGGACGTCGGGCTCGCCCACGACGACGTCGAGGTCGAAGACGAGGATGTCCTCGGAGACGCCGCAGCGCACCGTGTAGTCACCCGTCGCCTCGATCGCGTAGACCTGCTCGCCGGCCTCCTCCGTCGGCGTCACGGTGCGGCCCGCGCCGGTAAGGGTGCAGCCGAGGTTTTCGCGCGTCGCCGTCTCGAGCAGCACGCGCGTGCCCGCGGACAGGTGCATGCTCTCACCGTCGCGGATGATGCCCGCGTCGTGCGCGAAGGCGGACTCGCCGGTGTCCGCTTGTGGGGAGCCGAGGCTCAGCAGACTTACGGCCACGCCGCTGATGAGGAGCAGCGCGCCGACGACGACCGCCGTGATCGAGCCAAAGCGCGCAGTCGTCATGTTTTCCACGGTATACCCTCAGTTTCATGACGATGGTCTGCGCGCGCGATGTTTCCGTCTCAATCGACGACGTTTCCCTGCTGGCTCCGACGTCTTTCGAGCTCGACGCGGGGTATGCGCTCGCCCTGACCGGCCTGAACGGTTCCGGCAAGACGACGCTGCTGCGCGTCGTTGCGGGCAAGCAGCAGCCCTCGAGCGGCACCCTCACCGTGGCGGGTCACGCGCCGAGCGATCGGGATCCGGCCTTCCGCGAGCGCCTGGCCGCGCTGCTGGGGCTGCCGCCGCTCGCTCACGCTGCATGAGCATCTCGCGCTCGTGGCTGCGTCGTGGGGCGATGAGGTCAAAGTGGCGCGCGAGGCGGCCTCAGAAGCGCTCGAGCAGTTCGGCATCGCCCGGCTGCAGCGGCGGTTCGTCCACGAGCTTTCGTCGGGCCAAACCCAGATGTTCGCGCTCGCACTCACGCTGATCCGCCCGAGCGAGGTGCTGCTGCTCGACGAGCCCGAACAGCGGCTGGACGCCGAGCGGCGGGCGCTGCTGGCCGATATTCTCGCGGCGCGCGTCGAGGCGGGAACGACGCTCATCATGGCGACGCATTCGCCGGATCTCGTCGCGGGCACGCGGGCGCGCGAGCTGCATCTGATCGAGGACGTGGCGTGAGCGTCGCGCCGCGCCTGCGCGCCATCCGCTACCTGTATTCGCACCGCTCGGCGGCGCCCGGCGCGCGCGCGTGCGCGAAGTGCTGACCGACGCGACCGCGCACGTGCGGGCCGCGGGCGAAGCCGTCGCACACGCCGCTGCAGATCTCGCTGCGGCCGGCGGGGCTGAGCGCTATGCCGCGGCGCTCGATGAGGCGGAGCGGCTCGGCGCGTGGACAATCGAGACGAGGATCGGCGAGCTGATGGACGGCTTCGCGCTCGGACATGTGGCAATGGCGCGGCCCGCCGGCACGCTATCGGGCGGGGAGCGCGCGCGGCTCGCGCTCGTGTGTGCGCTGCTCGCCCGGCCGGACGTGCTGTTGCTCGACGAGCCGACGAACCATCTCGACGACGCGGGCATGGACCTGCCTGCCACGCTGCTGCGTGCCTGGGACGGTCCGGTCCTGTTTGCCGCCAACGATCGCGCCTTTCTCGACGCGGTTGCCACGTCGATCGCGGACCTCGATCAGACGCCGTCGCCCGTCGCAGTGGCCGCAGGCGGACTGACGCGCTTTACCGGCGGCTATGGCGGGTTGCGGGCGGCGAAGGCCGCGCAGCGGGCACGCGGGCGCCGCACCCCGTACGGAGGGGCGCGCTGCGAAAAAGTTCTACGCCGACCGCAACGCCACCGTCGTCTCGCGTCGGATCAAGGCCGCGCGACTCGCGCTCGGCCGGCTAGCCGAAGCGCAGCTGCGAAAGCCACCGCCTGTCCTCAGCTTTGCGGGTTTCGCCGACGAGAAAACCGCGAGCGCCGATGGAACCACGCTGCTCGCGGCAGCAAACGTCGCGATCACGGGCCGCCTCGCGCCGGTCAGCCTCGAGATCCGCGCGGGCGAGCGCTGGCTTGTCACGGGTGGCAACGGCAGCGGCAAGTCGAGGCTCATGGCGATCCTTGCCGGCACGCTGTGCCCCGAACAGGGCACCGTCGTGCGTGGTAATCGCGTGCGCGTCGGCCTCCTCGCCCAGGATTGGCCCGACGCGGACCTGTCGGCAAAGATCTCCGATGCCTACCGCGCCGCCGTCGGCGATACCGGGCCGGACCTCGCGAGTCTCGGCCTCATTCGCCCGCAGGACATCGACCGGCCGCTCGGCGCGGTCAGCGTCGGGGTTCGTCGGCGACTCCAGCTGGCGATTACGATCGCCACGATGCCCGACGTGCTGCTGCTGGACGAGCCGACGAATCACCTCAGCCTCGACCTCGTCGAAGAACTCGAAGCCGCCCTGCCCTACTACCCGGGCGCCGTCGTCATCGCGAGCCACGATCGGTGGCTGCGCGAGCGCTGGCGAGCGGACCGGCTCGCCGCTGTCGGTGTCGGAGGCGCAGCTGAACGCTGGCCTCGCGATGCTCTTCGCCGACGTGTCCCGTATCCGCCACAGCGCGGTTGATGCCGGTTTTCTCACGCGCACGCCCGACGGTGCACGCTACCGCCTCGCTACTACGGATTAACTCGACGGACACCTACATTTCCTAGCATCGGCGCGTTGCCAGCTTCGTGAAAAGAAAATCCATGTCCCCCCTCCGTCGACCCGGAAGGCAGCGTCTCGGTCGTCGCGCTCCCCCACGGCCTCGCGGTCCCGACGCAAGATGCGGTGAAGACCGCGGACTTCCGCGCCTTTGAGGGCGATAAGCTCCCCGCCGGCGTCCGCATCTTCGGTGGCCGCGAGGACGCCGGCACCGGAACGCCCGAGTTCCCCGTCGCGGAAAACCTCGAGCCGGAGTACGTGACGATCGAGGGGACGACGGCATACGTCAGCCTGCAGGAAGCCAACGCGCTCGCGCTCGTCGACCTGCCCAGCGCAACCGTGACCGCGATTCTGCCGCTGGGCGCCGTCGACGTCGCCGGGTTCAACATCTCCGATAAGGACGACACGATCAACCCCGTGACGCTGCCGATCAAATCGTGGCGCCAGCCCGATGCGATCGCGTCGCTCGAGCAGAACGGGCTCTTCGGACATCCGGTGGGGGTCATGGGGTGAGGCCGCCAGCGGCGAGGAGCATGCGGAGCCGGTAGTTGCCGCGGTTGCGGTAGCCGCGGGCGAGGCGGCGGCGAAGCTCGACGATCCCGTTCACGGCCTCAGTTCCGCCGTTCGATCATCGTCCGGTCGTGAAGTAGGCCAAGGCGGGCGATCTCGGGGATCGGGCAGGTGTGGAATGTGTCGACGACCTTCTCGGCTATCCGCCGCCCCTCGGCAAGGTCCTTCTGGTGGTAGGCGGAACGCAGTTGCTGGGCGCACTGCCACGCGACGAACACCTCGTCGTGCGCGGGATCGGCCTCGATCGCTGCCGCGAGCCTGATCCGCTGCTTCTCGGTGAGGTTCTCGGCGCCGGCGCGGAGGATGGTCTGGATCCCGTAGAGCGGATCGCCCTTCCGACCGCGATGCCCAAGAGTGTCCTGCTGAACGCGGCGACGGACCTCGTCGCCCAGGCGCGCCGAGCTGATCCAGTCTCCGACCACTCCCCCGTCGTGTCTCAGGATGTCCACCTCCACGACGTCGCCGGCTGGCCGTGCGGCGACGCTGAAGGCCCGCATAGAGGTGCCGGTGCCGTGCGGCACCTCGAGCTTGATCCCGTCGGCGGGGAGCGTGGGCCGGTAGGCCTCCAGCCCGGGCGCGACGAGACGGACACGGGTGTAGCTCGGTGCGATCTCACGTATCCCGGCGAGCGTGGCGGTCGCCGAGACCGGTACCCGCCCGGCGCGGGTGAGGGTGCGGATGCGGCCGCGGATGCCGGTCATCTCGCGCCTCCGTTCAGGTCGATGGTGTGGTCGGGGCTCCAGATGCCGGGGTCCCGATGGGTGACGAACACGACGGTGGCCGCCGTGTCCGCGAGGCGTGTGGCGATGCCGCGTTCGGTGTCCATGTCGAGCGCGGAGGTCGCCTCGTCGAGGATCAGGACGGGCGCGTCCTTCACGAGCGCACGTGCCAGCGCGAGGCGCTGCCGCTCGCCGCCGGACAGGGCCGCGCCGTGCCGCCCGACCTGCTGATGGATGCCCTCGGCGTCGCAGTCGACGACGCCGTCGAGCCCCGCCAGCCGGGCGGCGCGGGCGACCTGATCGTCGTCGGCCTCCGGCCTGCCGATGCGGATGTTGGATGCGAGGGTCCCGGAGAAGACGACGGGATCCTGGGAGACGTAGGCGATCCGGCCGGCCAGCTCGTGTTCGGCGAGCTCGGCGAGCGGGACCCCGCCCAGGGTGATCTCTCCGCGCGCGGGGTCGTCGAAGCGCATGAGGAGCCCGAGGAGCGTGCTCTTGCCGGCGCCGGACGGCCCGGCCACATGCACGCGCGCGCCCTCCGGGATGGTCGCGGAGACCCCGTCGAGCGCGGGCGGCTGGACCACTCCTCGAAGCTCGATAGCGTTGTCCCGCGGGGCTCGTCCGCCTGTGGCCAGTGGAAGGGACGGCGCCGCGACCACCTCGCCGTAGGCCGAGACCGTGGCGCGGAGCTCGCTGATCGACACGCCGGCCAGGGCGAGCTCGTCGAGGGGCGCGCTCGCCCGGCCGGTGAGGACGAGGAGCGCGAGCGCCGCCAGCGGGTCGGCGAAGCCGCCGGTCGCCGCCAGGTACACGCAGACACCGGCGAGCGGCAGCACTCCCGCCAGGGCGGACACGAACGTCGCGGGCGCCGCGGCCCCGTTGGTGCGCGACATCGCCCGCTCCTGCGCGCTCCAGGCACGCTCGGCGCGTTGCAGCCCTCGCGCGGGCGGCGCGGCGGTGCGCAGCAGCTCGAGGTGGTCGACGAGCTCCAGGGTCGCCGCGGTCGCCGCGTGTTCGGCCCGATGACGATCGGCGTCTGCGTGCGCGAGTCGCCGCTGCGCGACGAACTGGGCGAGCAGCGCCACGATGAGGAGCCCGGCGGTGAGCAGGGCCGGGATCGGACCGCTGACGATGGCGATCCCGCCGAGCAGCAGGAGCGGGACGAGCGGCGCGAGGATGAACGTCTGCAGCTGGTGGGCGGGCAGCCCCATCAGCGAGGGGACGCCCAGGCCCGCCACGCGGGTGACGAGGGCCCGGTGGTCGGCGGTGAACCACGCGAGCTTCGTGCGTGCCAGGGCGCCACCGAGCGCCGCGTAGAGGTCTCCGGCGACGCGCGCTCCCGCGAGGTATCCGGAGCGCGAGCAGAGCACGGTCGCGATGAGCGCGCACGCGGCGGCCACGAGCACGGGCAGGATGCCGCCGCGATGGGCGACGGCCAGGGCGAGCACCGTGTAGGCGGTGGCCTCCGCGAGGCCGACGAGAGCCCACCCCATGCCGATGCCGAGCAGGCGACGGCGGGCCTGCCCGGGGAAGACGGCGGTCGTGCCGTCGCGTCGAGGAGCCGCAGAGGTCATCGGACCGCTCCGTCCCCGGCGGGCACGACGGCTACTTGCCGGTCGGCGCGGGCGGCCAGTGCGGGGTCGTGGGTGACCACGACGACCGCACGCCCGTCGTCGTGCGCGAGCGCCTCCAACTGCGCCCACAGCCGATCCGCAGCACACCGGTCGAGCGCGCTGGTCGGTTCGTCGAGCAGGACCACGGGCGCGGTCCCGAGGAAGGCGCGCGCCATCGAGAGACGCTGACGCTCCCCGCCCGACAACCGCTCGGTCCCCTCGTCGAGCCGGACGGCGATCCCCGCCCGTGCGAGGGCAGCGCCGAGCCGTTCGTCATCGGCGCCGGGGGCCGTGAGCCGGAGGTTGTCGCCGACGCTCGCCGGCAGCACGTCCCCACCCTGGGGGATCAGCTGCACGGCGTGGTGCCGGGAGTCCTCGTCGAACGCGGAGACGGGGGTCCCCCCGATCAGGATCTCGCCGGTCGCCGCAGGCTGCAGCCCCGCGAGCGCGCGGAGCAGCGTCGACTTCCCCGCGCCGCTCGGTCCGGTGATCGCGGTGATCGAGCCCGCGGGCGCCGCGAACGAGAGCCCGTCGAGGACGAGGCGCTCTCCGACGCGCACGCAGACCTCGTCGGCGCGCACGTCGTCGCCGGGAGGGGCTCCGCGCTCCCCCGCCGGCAGCTGCGGCTCTGCCAGGAGACCCTCGATACGGGAGGCCGATGCCCTGCCCGCCGCCACGTAGTCGAGGCCGTGGCCGAGCCGCAGCGCCGGGGCGACGAGGGAAAGGCTCAGCAGCAGCACGGCCGCGAGCCGCGAGACGTCCCAAGAGGAGCCGACGGCGTAGGCGATCGCGAGGCTCGCCGCCGCTTGCAGCAGCGCGACGGCGATCGCGGCCGGCGTCGCGACGCGCCTGGCCCAGGCGACCATGCCGGAGGTGAAGCGCTCGACGGCCGCGGCGTAGTCGGCCAGGGCGCCCTGGGCGGAGCCGCTGAGCCGGAATACCTCGATGCCGCGCGCATAGTCGTCGACGGCGGTCGTGATGCCGGTCATCACCTCGGCCCGTTGCGCGCCGTGCTGGGCGGACAGCCTCGGGATCACGCCCAGGTACACCGCGGCCGCGAGGGCGCCCGGCACGAGCGCGAGCAGTGCGGCCGGCCCCGCGACCGCAAGGAGGAGCACGATCGCGGCGGCCGGCACGAGCAGGAGCGTGGCGATCTCCGACGGCAGGTGCGCGACGAGGTGGTGCAGTGCTGCCACGTCATCCGACACCAGCCGCCTCAGCCGGTCGGTCGAGTAGGCGGTCAACCTGTCGGCCGGCATCCTCATGGCCTGCGCCGCCACCCGGCGCCGCAGCCGCGCCTCGAACCGCCCCTCGGCGTGATGTGCCAGCCAGGCCGCCGCCGCCGAGAGAGCCGCCGCCGCGATCCAGGCGGCGCAGGCCCACAGCACGCTCGCTGCCCCCTCGCCGGAGACGGCACGCACCAGACACCACACCGCCGAGAGGGAGAGGAGCCCGGCCCCCGCAGCCGCGATCGCCGCGGCCAGCAGTGCCGGGATCGACGGGGCGAGAACGCCGCGGAGGGAGGGAGAAGAGGGGGCGATCGGGTTGCTCATGAAAAAAGTATACGCGTATATTTAGGTTTGCCTAACTTAAGGAGAGCCATGACGAAGATCAATCGCGAGCGCATCGTCGACACCGCGCTGGAGATCATCGCGACGGACGGGGAGTCCGGGCTGTCGATGCGCCCTCTGGCTGCCCGCCTGGGTGTCACGCCGATGGCCCTGTACCGCTACTTCCCCGACCGCGACGCTCTGCTGCTCGCGCTCGTCGAGCGCGTCTCCGAGGAGATCCGGCTGCCGGAGCCTGCCGTCGCACCCCGCGAGCGGGCCGTGGCGCTGGCGCTCTGCCTGCACGACTTCCTCGTCGGGCACCCGTGGATGATCCGGCTCATCTCCACCGGCCGCCTCACCAGCCCTGCGGGCCTGCGCTTCCCCGAGGGCTTCCTCGGCTGCGCGCGCGACGCGGGCCTCGACGACGCGACGGCCTTCGTGTTCTACCGGACGATGTTCGCCTCGGTGCTCGGCCAGGCCCCCATCACCTCGACGCGCACACAGACCGGCGTCCTGGTCACCCTCTCGCCGCGCGCCTCCGCGGAGGCCACGCCTGCGGTGGCCGCCCTGGCGCCGCGTTGGCCTGAGCTCGACGCCCTCGCCACGCCGGCAGCGGTCTTCGGCGCCGTGGCCGATCTGCTCGCGGTGCACTGACCCCGCGCGCCGTCTCCCCCGACGACCGATCTCCATCCCGAACAGACAAGGAGTCCCCCATGCCCATTCGTCGTCCCCGACGCCGGCTTCCCCTCGCCCTCGGCGCCCTCGCCATCAGTGCCGCACTGCTCGCCGACTGCAGCGCCGCGCCGGCAGCGACCCGAACCTGCCCTATGTCGATCCGCTGCCCGAAGGGACCACCTGAATCAACCCCATGAGCTTCAACGTCGAGCAGGTCGCGGCGGCGCGGCCGGACGTCATCCTCGCCACCGCGGCATTCACCCTCGACCAGGCGCTCTATGAGCAGCTCAGCGACATAGCCCCCGTCGTCACCTACGAGAAGCAGCTCTACGCGGCCACGAGCGAGGACTCGACGCGGCGCGTCGCGAGGGCGCTCGGCGAGGAAGAGGCCGCCGACGCGCTGATCGACAAGGCGGACGCCGCGATCGCCGCTCTCCGCAAGGAGCTGCCGAACCTCGACGGCGGGACATTCCTCTACGGGCAGGCGCGCGACGGCGTGGTGGTCATGCTCGTCGAGGAGGCCAACGTCACCGCGCGCTTCATGCACCGGCTCGGGCTCGTCCCGCTCCCGGCGGTCGCCGAGCTGGGCGGCACGGGCTCCGTGCCCGGGGCGATCGACGTCAGCTTCGAGCAGGCGCGCCTGTTCGACGACGCCGGCGTGCTGTTCATGACCTACCAGTCGGATGCGCTGCGGAAGGCCTTCGAGAAAAACCCGATCGTCTCGGCACAGCCGATCATGAAGAGCCGCTACGTCCCGGTCGACCTAAAGACCGCCACAGCGCTCCAGGATCCCAACGTCGTCGCCGTGCCCTGGCTGCTCGACCAGCTCCGGCCCGGGCTCAAGCTCATCCCCGCGTCGTGAGTCCCGCCTGCCCCCGTTCTCCTCGTCGTCCTCGTCCTGCTCCTCGCCGCCAGCGTGCTGGTCGGGTCACGCCCCGTGCCGCCGGACCGGATCCCCGGCCTCCTGCTCGGCACGGCGGACGCCGACCTGCCACCGTCGCCAAGTGCGTTCGGGAATGTCGAGCAGGTCGCAGAACCTCGAGGTCGACATTCCCGCCTCTTTCCGGATTACCTCGAGGTCTTC
>NZ_MQVR01000044.1 GCF_001907295.1 Bowdeniella nasicola | reverse complement strand
AGAGGGTTCCGCAACCCCACCAACTACCGCCTCAGAATGCTGCTGATCGGCGGAGGCCTACGCACCTAACCCACGCTCAAGTCCGAAGGGCCCCTAAAATGCGCCCGCGGATGGCTCGTGGCGTAGACCTCTCGCAGGTGATCAATGGACACGTGGGTGTAGATCTGCGTCGTGGCGACATCTGCATGTCCGAGCAGTTCCTGGACGATGCGAACATCTGCCCCGCCGGACAACAGATGTGTGGCATAGCTGTGTCGCAGCATGTGAGGAGTGACCGGACCCGGAAGCCCGATCGCCTCGGCGTGGCGGCGGACGATGGCACCGGCCGCCTGCCGGGTAAGCGGTTTGCCCCAGGCATTAAGAAAGACGACGGCCGCGCCTCGACCGGCGGCCGACAGTTGCGGGCGGGCTCGCGTGAGATAGTCCCCCAGCGCATCGATGAGCGCCTGGCCCATCGGAACGATCCGCTCCTTGCGGCCCTTGCCGAACAACCGCACGGCACGGTCCTCAAAATCGAGGTCGTCCACGGCAAGCTCACATGCCTCGCTGACGCGTGCCCCGGTTCCGTAGAGGAATTCAAGGAACGCGGCGTCTCGCCGGTCCAGTGGCTCCTCGCCCACAGCGGCGTGTGCGATGAGATCGCTGATCTGATCGATGCTGAGGACTTTGGGCAGGGCTGCCTTAGGAGCCGGTGGTGATACCTCGGCCGCGACATCGTCGGAGGTCAGGCCTTCGGCGTGCAGGAATCGGTGCCAGGACCGAACCGCGGAGATGACGCGAGAGACGGAACGGGCGGCCAGTAGACTTCCACCATCGCTTCCCGTGCGCAGCGCATGAACGAAACTCGAGACGTCCTGCGTCGTGATCTGTCCAGCAGCGCTGCGGCCCCGAGCCTGCAGGAAATCGACGTAGCGGGTGAGATCGCGACGATAGGCGCCGACGGTGTTGTCCGACAGGGTGCGCTCCACGCGCAGATGGGCCAAGAATTCCTCGACGCTTCGCGCTAGTTGACCTGCCATGAGCGCCCGTAGCCGCTAGAACAGTCGCGCGATGAACGGGTCGAGCGCCACCGCCAGGAAGATCAGCGACAGGTAGGTAATCGAGTGGTGGAAGACCCGCATCGCGGCGAGTCGGCCCCGCTCCGGATGCAGCGCTCGCCGGTAGAGCTGGATTGCTGAGTTCGTGAACCAGGCACCGGCGGCAACCGCGACGACGGTGTAGAACCAGCTCATCTGCCCGAGCAGGATCAGCGCCAGCGTGCAGGCGATCATCGCGGCAGTGTGGATGAGGATGTTGCGGCCCACCGTGACGTTGGAGGCGACGACCGGCAGCATCGGCACACCCGCCTTGGCGTAGTCCTTCTTGAACTGCATGGACAGTGGCCAGTAGTGCGGCGGCGTCCAGAAGAAGACGACGAGGAAGAGGACGAAGGGCGCAAGCGCGAGGGATCCCGTGACCGCCGACCATCCGATGAGCACCGGCATGCAGCCCGCGACGCCGCCCCACACGATGTTCTGCGCCGTGCGACGCTTCAGGATCATCGTGTAGCCGACGGCGTACAGGATGATCGCGGCGAGCGCGAGCCACGCCGATGCCCAGTTCACGAGCAGGCCGAACCAGACAATCGAGAAGGCGGCGAGCACGAAGCCGAAGATCGTCGCCCCCCGCACCGAGACAATGCCGGCGGGGATCGGCCGAGCGGCCGTGCGTCCCATGAGCACGTCGATATCGCGGTCGTAGACCATGTTGAACGTGTTTGCGGCGCCCGCGGCCGCAGTGCCGCCGATGAGGGTGGCGAGGATGAGCCAGCTGCCGGGCCAGCCGCGCGCGGCCAGGATCATCGTCGGGACCGTCGTGACGAGCAGGAGTTCGATAATCCTGGGTTTCGTCAGGGCGATATATCCGCGGATCACCTCGCCGCGATTGAACGCCCGCTGCGAGCTTTGCGCGGGCACACTTGCGCGTTCGTACACGACGATGATGGCTCCTTCAACGATTCTGCCCACTACTGTACCTGGCGAGACTGCGCCAATGCTCTCTCAGTGCCTACGATGGGGACAACGCGGCGGTTAGTCCGCTCACATGACGTCATAAAAGAAATGAGGATTTCATGCCCTCCACACCCGAATTCACCTGGGATTCGACCGATCAGCTCGCCGTCGACACGGGCCGTGTGCTCGCCGCTGATGCCGTACAAAAGGTGGGCAACGGGCACCCGGGCACGGCGATGTCGCTGTCGCCGCTGGCCTATCTTCTTTTCCATAAGGTGATGCGGCTTGATCCCGCCGATCCCCTGTGGCGTGGGCGTGATCACTTCGTGCTGTCGTGCGGGCACTCCTCGCTCACGCAGTACGTCCAGCTCTACCTCACCGGCCTCGGTCTCGAACTCGAGGACCTGAAGGCCCTGCGCACGTGGGGTTCGAAGACCCCCGGCCACCCCGAATACAAGCACACGGACGGCATCGAGATCACGACGGGCCCGCTCGGCCAGGGTCTCGCCTCCGCGGTCGGCATGGCGATGGCGGCCCGACGCGAACGCGGCCTGCTCGATCCCGACGCGGCTGAGGGCGCGAGCCCGTTCGACCACGACATTTGGGTCATTGCCTCCGATGGCGACCTGCAGGAGGGCGTCACCTCCGAGGCCTGCTCGCTCGCCGGCACCCAGGAGCTCGGTAACCTCAACGTCATCTGGGACGACAACCAGATCTCCATCGAAGACGACACGTCGATCGCGTTCACCGAAGACGTCGCCGCGCGCTACCG
Organism: Bowdeniella nasicola; assembly: GCF_001907295.1. GTDB lineage: Bacteria > Actinomycetota > Actinomycetes > Actinomycetales > Actinomycetaceae > Bowdeniella > Bowdeniella nasicola. Next base: position 19,231 of record NZ_MQVR01000044.1, on the reverse strand, counting down.
CGCCTACGGCTGGCACGTGCTCGAGGTCGACTGGCGCTCCGGCAGCGAATACCACGAGGACCCGAAGGCCCTTTACGAGGCCCTGGTCGAAGCCAAGCAGCTGACCGATAAGCCGGTCCTCATCCGTTTGCGCACGATCATTGGCTGGCCGGCCCCGAACAAGCAGGACACCGGTGGCATCCACGGCAGCGCCCTTGGCGAAGACGAGCTGAAGGCGATGAAGAAGGTCCTCGGCTTCGATTCCGAAAAGACCTTCGACGTCGAAGAGGACCTCATTGCGACGCTGCGTGAGCGTGCCGCAGCCCGCGGCCGCGAGGCACGCGAGGCCTGGCAGGCGCAGTTCGATGAGTGGGCCACCGCCCACCCCGAGGGCAAGGACCTGCTCGAGCGGCTCGAGGCCCGCACCCTGCCGGAGAACCTCGCCGACGTGCTGCCCGATTTCGCGGGCAAGGACTCCCTTGCCACGCGCGCCGCGTCGGGCGAAGTCCTCGCGGCCCTCGCCGCGCCCCTGCCCGAGCTGTGGGGCGGCTCGGCCGACCTCGCCGGCTCGAACAACACGACGATGAAGGGCGAGCCGTCCTTCCTGCCCGAGCACCGCTCCTCGGAGATGTTCCCCGGCAATAAGTACGGCCGCACGCTGCACTTCGGCATCCGCGAACACGCGATGGGCGCGATCCTGTCCGGCATCGCCCTGCACGGCCTGACCCGCCCCTATGGCGGCACGTTCCTCGCGTTCGCCGACTACATGCGCGGCGCCGTCCGCCTCGCATCCCTCATGAGCGTGCCGGTCACCTACGTGTGGACGCACGACTCGATCGGCCTCGGCGAAGACGGCCCAACGCACCAGCCCGTCGAGCACCTCGCGTCCCTGCGCGCCATCCCGAACCTCGACATCGTGCGCCCCGCCGATGCGACCGAGACCGCGCAGGCCTGGCTCTCGCTGCTGAAGCGCGACGCCCGCCCGACCGGCCTCATCCTCACCCGCCAGAACGTCCCGGTGATCGACCGCGCCACCTACGCGTCGGCGGAGGGCGTCGACCGTGGCGCCTACATCCTGGCCGAAGCCGACGGCGACGTCGAGGTCATCATCCTCGCCTCCGGCTCCGAGGTGCAGCTCGCCCTTGAGGCTCGCGAGCAGCTCCAGGCCGACGGCACGCCGACGCGCGTCGTGTCGATGCCGTCGATGGAGTGGTTCGACGCCCAGGACCAGAACTACCGCGACGAGGTCCTGCCCCCGGCCGTGCGCGCCCGCGTGAGCGTCGAGGCGGGCATCGCCCTGCCGTGGCGCCCCTACGTCGGCGATGCCGGACGCAGCGTCAGCCTCGAACACTTCGGCGCCAGCGCCGACTACGCCACCCTCTACGAGAAGTTCAACATCACCGCGGACGCCGTCGTTGCGGCGGCCCGCGAATCCCTCGCTGCCCTGCAGCAGGAGAACTAACGAATGACCGCATACAAAGAGATCTCCGCCCGCGGTGTGGCGATCTGGCTCGATGACCTCTCGCGCGCCGCGCTCGACCCCACCTGCGATATCGCGCTCGCGCGCGATATCGAACAGCGCAACGTCGTCGGTGTCACGACGAACCCGTCGATCTTCGCCAAGGCGCTGGCCGACGGGGAGGCCTACGCCGCCGATATCGCCGACGTGCTCGCGGCCGGTGAAACCTCCAGCACCGAGGACGTCGCGCTCGCGCTCATGGTGAACGACGTGCAGCAGGCCTGCGACATCATGCGCCCGATCTACGACGCGACGTCCGGCCGCGATGGCCGCGTCTCGATCGAGGTCGACCCGCGGCTCGCCCACGACACGGCGGCCACGATCGAGCAGGCGCGGATGCTCTACCACCTCGTGGACCGTGAGAATCTCCTCGTGAAGATCCCGGCGACGAACGAGGGCCTGCCTGCCATCACCGAGGCGATCTCCGAGGGCATCTCGATCAACGTGACGCTGATATTCTCGACCGATTGCTACCGTGCGGTCATGGGCGCCTACATCGACGGCCTGCACGCCGCGGCCCGCAACGGCCTCGACCTGTCGCGCATTCACTCGGTCGCCTCGCTGTTCGTCTCGCGCACCGATTCGTTCATCGACCCGCAGCTCGACGAGCTCGCCGCCAAGGGCAACCAGAAGGCGGCCGCGGTGCGCGGCGAGACGGGGCTTGCGATCGCGCGCCAGTGCTATGCGGCGTTCGAGGAGACGTTCGCCCAGCCGCGCTTCACGGAGCTCGCGGACGCGAACGTCCAACGGCCGCTGTGGGCGTCGACGGGTGTGAAGGATAAGACCTTCGCGGCGACGAAATACGTCGAGGGCCTCATCGCGCCCGACACGGTCAACACGATGCCGCGCGCGACGCTCGAGGCGGTCGGCGCTCTCACCGGGATCCCCGAGGACACCGTCCGCCCCAACGTCGAGCACGCCAGAAAGGTGCTGAACACGCTGGAGAAGATCGGAATCGACCTCGACGCCGCCTACGCGCAGCTCGAGTCCGAGGGCGTCACGAAGTTCGAAGACGCCTGGGACGAGCTCCTGAAGGTGGTCGAATCCGGTATCGCCGACGCGCGAGGCGGCAAGGTGTAGCCATGAGCGAGTGGCGCAATCCCCTCGTCAATCCCGACGATCGTCGCCTGCCTCGCATGTCGGGGCCGTGCGGCGTCGTGATGTTCGGCATCACGGGCGACCTCGCCCGCAAGAAGCTGCTCCCGGCGATCTATGACCTCGCCAACCGCGGCCTGCTGCACCCGAGTTTCGCCCTGACCGGTTTCGCCCGACGCGACTGGGGGCGGGAGACGTTCATCGATTTCGTCGAAGAACAAATCCGCGAACACTCCCGCACCCCGTTCGACCAGGCGACCTTCGATCACCTTGCCGAGGGGATGCGCTTCGTCGAGGGCTCCTTCGACGATCCCGCCGCCTACGAGAAACTCGCCGACGTCGTACACGAGCTCGACGAGACCTTCGGCACCGGCGGCAACCACGCGTTCTACCTCTCGATCCCGCCCAACTGGTTCGGCCCGGTCAGCGAGAACCTCGCCAAATGCGGCCTCGTCGACGACTCGGCCCCGGAGGGCACGAGCCGCGAGGGCGCCTGGCGCCGTGTCGTGATCGAAAAGCCCTTCGGCCACGACCTGGCTAGCGCCAAGGAGCTTAACGAGACGCTGCTCAAAGTCTTTCCCGAGTCCTCGATCTTTCGGATCGACCACTACCTCGGTAAGGAGACCGTCCAAAACATTTTGGCGATGCGGTTCGCGAACTCGGTGTGGGAGCCGCTGTGGAACGCGCACTACGTCGACCACGTGCAGATCACGATGGCCGAAACCATCGGCATTGGGTCGCGCGCGGGCTACTACGACGGCATCGGAGCGGCCCGCGACGTCATCCAAAACCACCTGCTGCAACTCCTCGCGCTCACCGCGATGGAAGAGCCGACGAGCTTTTCGGCCGCGCACCTGCACGCTGAAAAGGAAAAGGTCCTCTCGGCGGTGACGCTGCCGACAGACCTTGCCGAGCACACCGCACGCGGCCGCTATGCCGCCGGGCGACAGGCGGGCAAGATCGTCACCGGCTACACCGACGAGGAAGGCGTGCCGGAGGATTCGACGACGGAGACATTCGCGGCGATCCGCCTCGACATCAACACGCGCCGCTGGGCGGGCGCGCCGTTCTACCTGCGCACCGGCAAGCGGCTCGGCAAACGCGTCACCGAGATCGCGCTCGTCTTCAAGCACAACGCCCACATGCCCTTCGATAACAACGACATCCAGGAGCAGGGCCAAAACTCGCTCGTCATCCGCGTCCAGCCCGATGAGGGCGTCTCCATCCGGTTCGGCTCCAAGGTGCCGGGCACGGCGATGCAGATCCGCGACGTATCCATGGACTTCGACTACGGCGAGGCGTTCACCGAGAACTCCCCCGAAGCCTACGAGCGGCTCATCCTCGACGTGCTGCGCGGCGATCCCCCACTGTTCCCGCGCCAAAGCGAGGTCGAACTGTCGTGGAAGATCCTCGATCCCGTACTCGAGTTTTGGGCGAAGCAGGGCCCGCCCGAGGACTACCGCCCGGGCCTGTGGGGTCCCGACAGCGCGCACCTCATGCTCGCCAACGACGGCCGTACCTGGCGCATCCCGTAGGAGGACAGCCATGCGAATCGACAGCACCAACACCGCCGACGTCGCGGCGCAGCTCAACAAGCTGAGCGCCGAGGCCGGCACCGTCACCCTCGGCCGCGTCCTCACCCTCGTCGCAGTCGTCGACACCGAAAGCGAAGCCGAGGAGGCGATCGCGACGGCGGCGACGACCTCACGCGCGCACCCGTGCCGCATCCTCGTCATCGTGCACGATGAGGACGCCGTCTCCTGCGAATCCGGCCTCGACGCCGAGATCCGCATCGGCGAGGACGAGGGCGCCTCCGAAATCGTCGGGTTGTACCCGAAGGGCGGCGCCTGCACGGACCTCGACACGCTCGTCATGCCGCTGCTGCTCGCCGACACCCCCGTCGTCGTCTGGTGGCCCGACGCGGGGCCGGACTCCCCCGGCGAACACCCGCTCGGCGCGCTCGCGACGCGCCGCATCACCGACTCGCGCGCACACGCGGACCCGATCGACTACCTCATGCGCCTCGGCCTGAACTACCACCCGGGTGATACCGACCTCGCGTGGGCCGCGATCACGCTGTGGCGGGCACTCGCCGTCACCCTCGTCGAGGAAAAACCGCACGCGCCCATCACCGCAGCGCACGTGAGCGGTAACCTCGCCCACCCGGCGACGCACCTCATGGCGGGCTGGCTCGCGGTCCAGCTCGACGTGCCGGTCACCCTCGAGCAGGCGGGCACGATCCACACGCTGAGCGAGGTCATCCTCGAACGCGAGGACGGCGAGCTGAAGATCAGTCGGCCCGACGGCGGCACCGTCGCGACGCTCACCCACCCGAGTCGCGTCGACCAGCGCGTCAACCTCCCGCGGCGCTCCGTCGCGGACTGCCTGACCGAGGACCTGCAGCGCCTCGACCCGGACGACATGTACGCGCACGTGCTCACGCGCGGCCTCGCGATGGTGGAGCAGTCATGACCGCGACGATTACTTGGCAGACCTTCCCCGACGGCCCCGCCGCCGCCCGCGCCGCGGGCGAGCGCCTCGTGGCGGCCGTCAACCGGGCGCTAGCTGAGCGGGAGCGCGCCGATGTTGTCCTCACCGGCGGCTCGCTCGGCATCGCGATGCAGCGCGACCTCAACGGCCTACCCGAGGAGTGCTTCGGCGTGCACGTGTGGTGGGGCGATGAGCGCTTCGTGCCACTCGACAGCCCCGACCTCAACGCCCGCCAGTCGAGCGAGGTCTGGGGCGACAGCTTCGTCGGCGCGGTTGCGCACCTCATCATGACGCCAGATTCCGCCCCGACGCCCGAAGAGGCCGCAGCCGCGTATACCGACCAGCTCGTCGGCGTCGATTTCGACATCGTCTTCCTCGGAATGGGACCCGATGGCCATATCGCCTCGTTGTTTCCCGGCCACGAGCAGGTCCTTGCCACCGGCGTCGATGTGGTCAGCGAACTCGCCTCGCCCAAACCCCCGCCACAGCGCGTCTCAATGACGGGCTCGCGGCTGCGCGACACGCGAGAGCTCGTCTTGCTGTTCGCGGGCGAGCAGAAGCACGACGCCGCCCGTCATCTGCTGCAGGGCGCGCGGCTGGTCGAAAACGAGACGGGGCTCGACGGGGTGCGCACCGAGCGCCTTCAGGTGCCGGAGTTTTCCGACGCCCAGCTGCTGGAAGTGCCCGCGCGACTCGCCCTCACGGACGTCACGAGTGTCCTTTCCGACGTGAGCGCCGCCGACCTGCTCAGCTAAGGCGCCGTCGCCGCGGCCATCCACACGTGGGCGCGGGGACGCTCCTCGCCCCCAGGGCCACCTCCCCCGCTGCCCGCCGCCACGTGCCCGTGTCAGGCTGGCCCCATGGCCGCACCGACCGCACCCGTCACCCTCGCCGAGCTCACCGCAGCTCGCGAGCTCCTGGCGCGGGCCGCCAGCGCAGGCATCGACACCCCGACGGCCGCCGATGAACTCGCCGCCGTCCGCGACCTGCACGCCCTGCACCGCCTGGCCGATGCGCTCTATACGCGCCAAGTCGCGACGGCCGACGCCTCGCGGGCCGCCCGCAGCGAGGGCCACGACATGAGCGACGTCATCGCCGAACTCGAAACCGACTCCGCGCGCGAATGCCAGGTCGCCGTCATGCGCGCCCGCGGCATCGCCGCCGTACCAAAGCTGCTGCGCGCCTATGCCGCCGGCGAGATCAACCGCACCAACCTCGACCAGGCCGAATACACGCTCAGCTACCTGCGATCGCGCCTCAGCGCGCCCGCATTCGCCAGCGCTACCACGGAGGTGATCGATGAGGCCCGACGCCTCACTCCCGCGTTCTTTAAGCGTCGCGCGCGCCAGATCCGGTTGCGTCACGACGAGGAGGCCGCCCGCAAGCACCGCGCCAATGCCGCCGCGGCAGCGCAGCAGGCCCACGAGCAGCGCCGCCTGAAGGTCACGACCGCCGGACCTGCCCTCAGCATCTCCGGGCAGGGCAGCGCGCAGGCCGCCGAGGCGATCCTTGCGGCTCTGAACCGCCGCGCCCGCATCATCCGAGCCAAGCAGATCAACGCCGGCCAGCAGGTCACGCCGCTGTGCGCCCGACTCTTTGATGCGCTGCTCGCGCTGTGCACCGAGGACAACGCCCACTACCCCACCGCGGCGAGCCTGCTGGGCGCGAAGGTCGCGCCCGATGCGCGCCCCGATGAGATGCGCGAACTCGTGCTGTGCGCCGACACGACGCCCTTTGATCTGGGCCGTTCGGCCCGCCTCGCCGATATCCGGCTGCGGACCCTCGTCCTGGCCCGTGACGGCGGCTGCCTCTACCCCGGGTGCACCGAGCATCGGGAACTATGCGAGATCGCCCACCTCGTCTCCTGGGCGCGCGGCGGCGAGACCAACCTCTCCAATCTTGCCGCCCTGTGTCCCCACCACCATTGGGTCACCGAGCATGAAGCCTACGATCCGTTCCACTACAGCGCCATCGCGCTTCCCGGCGGCATCCCGGCGATCATTCCGCCGCTTCGTATCGACCCGACGCAGACCCCGCTCATCCATGAACGGTTCGACAAGCATCGACGGTCCCTGCCGCCGCCCCTGAAAGACGCCGGTTAGTTAGGCGCGGCCGCGCCGCTTGCGCAAGCCCTCCAACGCTTCGGCGAGCAGTTCTTCACATTCCCCCTCGGAGCGTCGCTCCTTGAGGTAGCCCAAGTGCGTCTTAAATGGCGCGTGCGTCGGCGGCGCAGGCGGCGCTGCCGCGTCCCTGCCGGCCGGCAGCCCACAGCTCGGGCACGCCCACTCTTCGGGAATATCGGCCGGATCGGCATCGACGGAGAACGTCGGCCGCGTCTCGTGGCCGTTCGCGCAAAAATAGCTGACGGCTACGCGCTGCGCGAGCACCTGGCCGTGATCGTCTTCGTGGCTCGTGAACGAGCTGACCTTATAGCCCCTGATGGAGCTCGCTGAGGACACGTGCGTTAGCTCGCGTAGCGGGTCATGATGCCGATCAGCATGATCGTGACCGTCCAGGCGATCGCGACGCCGATCGTGATGCGGTTGAGGTTGCGTTCCGCGAGGCCCGAGGACGCGAACGAGCTCGACAGGCCACCACCGAACATGTCGGACATGCCGCCGCCGCGCCCCTTGTGCATGAGGATCGTCAAAATGAGAAAGAGGCTCGTCAGGACGAGAAAAATGTCGAGCACTACCCGCAATGCGGTCACGATACTGTCCGTTTCTGCTGTTCGGATCAAGGCTTTACGGCGCGGTGGTGCACCCCAAAGTCCAACAATAAGCCAAAAACTGCGCCTACCCAAACGTCGGGGCGGGCGATCCGTATCACCCGCCCCGACGTCGTAGGGCTACTTAGCCCCCGCGTGCTCCTTGAAGCGCGCGATCGCCGCGAACTCCTCGGCCTTCAGCGAGGCACCGCCGACGAGCGCGCCGTCGACGTCGTCTTTCGCCATGATCTGGGCGACGTTGGAGGACTTGACGGAGCCGCCGTACAGGATGCGCACGGCGTCGGCGACGGAGGCGTCATACAGCTCGGCGAGGCGGGCGCGGATGGCGGCGCACACTTCCTGTGCGTCCTCCGGGGTCGCGACCTCGCCGGTGCCGATCGCCCACACGGGCTCGTAGGCGATGACGGTCTTCTTCGCCTCATCGGCGCTCAGGCCGTCAAAGGCGCCGTCGATCTGGGCGAGCGTGTACTCGACCTGGCGGCCTTCCTTGCGCACGTCAAGGCCTTCGCCGCAGCAGATGATCGGCGTCATCTCGGCATCGAGCGCAACCTTGGCCTTGCGGCCGACCAGCGCGTCGTCCTCGCCGTGGTATTCGCGACGCTCGGAGTGTCCGACGACGACGTAGGTGCAGCCGAGGCGCTTCAGCATCGCGGCCGAGATCTCGCCGGTGTAGGCGCCTGAGTCGTGCTCGGAGACGTCCTGCGCACCGAAGACGATGCCCATCTTGTCGGCGTCCACGATCGTCTGCACGGAGCGGATGTCGGTGAACGGCGGGATGACGGCAACCTCGACGTCCTCGTAGTCGTGCTTGGCGTCCTTCAGCGTCCAGTCAAGCTTTTGGACCAGGGCAACGGCCTCGAAGTGGTCGAGGTTCATCTTCCAGTTGCCGGCCATGATCGGGGTGCGAGTCATTTACTTCTCCAAAACGTCGATACCGGGAAGGGTCTTGCCCTCGAGCAGCTCCAGGGAGGCGCCGCCGCCCGTGGAGATGTGCGAGAACGTGGCTTCGTCGAAGCCGAGCAGCCGCACGGCGGCCGCGGAGTCGCCACCGCCGACGACGCTGAACATGTCGCCCTCGGACAGGGCGCGCGCGACGGCGCGGGTGCCGTCGGCGAACTTGTCGAATTCGAAGACGCCCATCGGGCCGTTCCACGCCACCGTCTTGGCGGAGGCGATCTTTTCGGCGTAGAGCTTTTGCGATTCGGGGCCGATGTCCAGGCCCATCTGGTCCGCGGGAATCGCGTCGGCAGTCACGACGGTCGCTTCCGCGTCCTTGGAGAACTCGGGGGCGACGACGACGTCGACGGGCACGACGAGGTCCACGCCCTTGTCGGCCGCACGCTCGATGTAGCCCTTGACCGTGTCCAGCTGGTCTTCTTCCAACAGCGACTTGCCGACCTCGTGGCCCTTGGCCTTGAGGAACGTGAACGCCATGCCGCCGCCGATGAGCAGGATGTCGGCCTTGTCGAGCAGGTTCGCGATGACGCCGAGCTTGTCGGAGACCTTCGAACCACCGAGGACGACCGCGTAGGGGCGCTCCGGGTTGTCGGTCGCGCGGCGCAGGGACTCGATTTCCTTCACGACGAGTTCGCCCGCGGCGCTGGGCAGCGCGCACGCAATGTCGTAGACAGAGGCCTGCTTGCGGTGCACAACGCCGAAACCGTCGGAGACGAAGGCGTCGGCAAGGCCCGCCAGTTCGCTCGCGAGCTGTTCGCGTTCGCTATCGTCCTTGGAAGTTTCGCGCGGGTCGAAGCGGATGTTTTCGAGCAGGACGATCTCGCCGGCCTTGGTCTCGGCGACGGCCTGCTTGGCGCCCTCGCCGATGACGTCGGTCGCGAGCGTCACCTTGACGCCCGCGAGCTCCTCGAGGCGCGCGGCGACGGGCGCGAGCGAGAAGTCGGGGTTGACCTCGCCCTTGGGGCGGCCGAGGTGCGCCATGATGACGACCTTCGTGCCGGCGTCCAGCAGGCGCTTGAGCGTCGGCAGGGCGGCGCGGATACGGCCGTCGTCGGTGATGGTCTGGCCGTCGAGCGGCACGTTGAAGTCGGAGCGGACGAGGACTGTCTTGCCGGACAGATCGCCCAGGGTGTCAATGGTTCTCATGCGAAGAACTCCCATCGTAGTCAGGGTGGGTGACGACGAAGCGCCCGCGAACCGGCGGGCTCGCGGGCGCTACACGTCGAATAGGCAGAGGTACTGCTTAGAGCTTCTCGCCCACGAGGGTGACGAGGTCAACGAGGCGGTTGGAGTAACCCCACTCGTTGTCGTACCACGAGACGACCTTGACCTGATCGCCAATGACCTTGGTGAGGCCAGCGTCGAAGATCGAGGAGTGCGGGTCGGTGACGATATCGGTCGAGACCAGCGGATCCTCGGAGTACGCGAGGACGCCCTTGAGCGGGCCCTCGGCGGCCTTCTTGATCGCGGCATTGACCTCTTCGACGGTCACCTCACGCGAGGCGGTGAAGGTGAGGTCGGTGGCCGAACCGGTGATGACCGGCACGCGCAGGGCGTAGCCATCGAGCTTGCCCTTGAGCTGCGGGAGCACGAGGGAGACGGCCTTGGCGGCGCCCGTCGAGGTCGGCACGATGTTGACGGCGGCGGCGCGGGCACGACGCAGGTCCTTGTGCGGCGCGTCGTGGATCTTCTGGTCGCCGGTGTAGGCGTGCACCGTGGTCATGAGGCCACGGACGATGCCGAATTCTTCGTCGAGCACCTTGGCCATCGGTGCCAGGCAGTTCGTGGTGCACGAAGCGTTCGAGATGATGTGGTGCTTCTCGGGGTCGTAGTCGCCCTCGTTAACACCCATGACGAAGGTGGCGTCTTCGTTCTTCGCCGGAGCGGAGATGATGACCTTCTTGGCTCCGCCATCGATGTGGGCCTTCGCCGCGGTGGCGTCGGTGAAGAATCCGGTGGACTCCACGACGATGTCGACGTTCAGGTCGCCCCAGGGCAGCTTGGCCGGGTCGCGCTCAGCGAGGGCGACGATCTTGTGGCCGTCGACGGTGATGGACTCATCGTCGTAGGTCACGTCGCCGTCGAGCCGACCGAGCACGGAGTCGTACTTGAGCAGGTGCGCAAGAGTGTGGTTATCGGTGAGGTCGTTTACGGCCACGATCTCAATATCAGCTCCGGCAGCCTTGACTGCGCGGAAGAAGTTGCGGCCGATGCGGCCAAAGCCGTTGATGCCGACGCGGATGGTCACTGTGATCCTCCAACATGTGCGTCGCAACCTACGTGGGACGCACGAAAAGTCGAACGTATCGGGAGATGCTGCTGCATTCCCGGCCGGCCAAGTCCGGACCAGCCGGCACCACAAAATCTACCAGGGCTGGAGGGTGGACGCTAAGGGACCATGGTCCGAGATGGGTGATTAGTCCTCGAGCATGTCCTCGGTCAGGACGCTCATCGTGTCCTCGATGCCGAGCTGGGCGGCCTTCTTATCGGCGAGCGCGAGCAGGCGACGGATGCGGCCGGCGACAGCGTCCTTGGTCAGCGGCGGCGTCGCGGCCTGGCCGAGGTCCTCCAGCGACGCCTCGCGGTGGGCGAGGCGGAGTTTGCCGGCCTCAAGGAGGTGGTCCGGGATCGTGTCCTCGCCGAGGATCTCGAAGGCGCGAGCGACGCGGGCACTAGCAGCGACGGCGGCGCGCGTGGAGCGGCGCAGGTTCGCGTCGTCGAAATTGGACAGGCGATTCACGTCCCCGCGGATCTCGCGGCGCTTGCGACGCTCATCCCAGACGGCCGCGGCGGCATGGGCGCCCATTTCGCGCAGCAGGGTCGAGATCGCTTCCCCGTCGCGCACGACGACGCGGTCGACGCCGCGCACCTCGCGGGCCTTGGCGCTGACGCCAAAGCGGCGGGCGGCGCCGACGAGGGCGAGGGCGGCCTCCGGTCCGGGGCACGTGACCTCGAGGGCCGAGGAGCGGCCGGGCTCGGTGAGTGAGCCGTGGGCGAGGAACGCACCGCGCCACGCGGCGACGGCCTGGGAACTGGCGCCGGAGACGATCGCGGGCGGCAGGCCGCGCACGGGACGGCCGTAGGCGTTGATGAGGCCGGTCAGGCGCGCGAGCTCGCGACCGCCCTGAATGACGCGCACGACGTAGCGTCGCCCGCGGCGCAGTCCCCCACCGGCGACGACGATGACCTCGCTCGCGTGGCCGTACAGTTCGGAGATGGCCTGGCGCAGGCGGCGGGCGGCGATGCCGGTGTCGAGTTCCGCTTCGATGACGATGTTCCCGCCGATGAGGTGCAGGCCGCCGGCGAACCGGATCGTTGCTGCTGCTTCCGCTTTCCGGTCGGCGGTGGAGTCAATGGTGACGCGCGCGAGCTCGTCTTTGACGTCCATCGTCAAACTCATGGTCTCTCCTTGTTCTCTCGGGTGTCCACGTCCCCGAGGCTGCCTTCATAGGCGTCTCTGATGGCGGCGGCGAGCCGCAGCGGGTCGTGGACATCGACCCGCTCGGCTGAGCGTACCTGACGGAAGAGGACTCGGCCGCCCATCTGGTGGGTGCGTGCGACGAGTTCTTCCGGGTCGGCGACGGCGAGTGGATCGGCGATGACGACATCGCACGTAAGTTCCGGGTCGTGATCCTGCAGCACCTGGAGGTGGTCGGCCGGTGACAGGTCGGCGGTTTCGGCGTCCTGGGGCGAGAGGTTCATGACGATCATGCGTCGGGCTTTCGCCTGCCGGATTTGCGCGCCGAGTTCGGGCACGAGCAGGTGCGGCAGCACCGAGGTGTACCACGAGCCGGGGCCAAGGATGATGAGGTCGGCGCGGCCGAGGGCCTCGGTGACTTCGGGGCGCACGGGCGGGCTCGCGGGCACGAGGCGCACGTTGCTTAAGGCGCCGTGGGCGGAGGCGACGGTCACCTGGCCGCGCACGGTGCGACCGGTCTGCCCCTCGCGCACTTCGGCTTCGATGACGAGCGGGATCGCGCTCATCGGTAGGACGCGTCCGCCGGCGCCGAGCAGGCGCCCGACCATGTCGAGGCCCGCGACCTCGTCGCCGAGTTGGTCCCACAAGGCGGCGATGAGGAGGTTACCGACGGCGTGGCCGGCGAGCGGGCCGGAGGAGGCGAAGCGGTGCTGCAACACGTCGCGCCAGGTGCGCCCCCATTCGGTGCCTTCGCACAGCGCCGCCAGCGCCATGCGCAGGTCTCCCGGCGGCAGGATATCGAATTCGTCGCGCAGCCGACCCGAGGAGCCACCATCGTCGGCGACCGTCACGACCGCCGTGATATCCTCGGTGAGGAACCGTAGGGCGCGCAGCGTGGCCGACAATCCGTGGCCGCCTCCCAGCGCCACCGCTCGTATTGCTGACATGATCGAAAAAGCCTATCGCTACTCTTTACCGAGGTCGCGGTGGATCGTGCGCACGGCGAAGCCGGCCTTGCGCAGCTGGCGGCTGATCTCTTCGGTCGTCGCGACGGAGCGGTGTTTACCGCCCGTGCAGCCGACGGCGATCGTGACGTAGGGTTTCAGCTCGTTTTGGTACCCGTCGAGGATGGGTGTGAGCGTCTCGACGTAATTGGAGATGAATTCGCGCGCCTGCGGCAGGCCGAGGACGTAATCAGAAACCTCCTTGTCGCGGCCGGTCAAATGCCGCAGCTCGGTCACCCAGTAGGGGTTGGCGAGGAAGCGCATATCGACGACGTGGTCGGCGTCCAGCGGAAGCCCGTATTTGAAGCCGAAGCTCATGACGGTGATGTGCAACGGGCGGTTCGCGTCGTCGGTCGCTACGATTTCGCGCATCTTGTGGGCGAGCTCGTGGACGGACAGGTCGGTCGTGTCGATGACCTCGTCGGCGCGCAGCAGCATCTGCTCGAGCACGGTGCGTTCGGCCTCGATGCCGTCCATGATGCGGCCATCGCCCTGCAGGGGGTGCGGCCGACGGACGGTTTCGAAGCGGCGCACGAGCTCGGAGTCGTCGGCGTCGAGGAAGACAATGCGGTAGTCGATCGAGTTGCGACGCAGTTCGTCGAGGACGTTGACAAGTTCGGCGAAGAATTCGCCGCTGCGCACGTCGACGACCGCCGCGAGGCGGTGGATGGCGTCGCCGGTGCGCATCATGACCGCGAGCGGCATGAGCATGCGCGGCGGGAGGTTATCAATAACGTACCAGTCGAGGTCCTCCAGCGCGGCGGCGGCGCGAGTGCGACCGGCGCCGGACATGCCGGAGATAATGATGATTTCGGGGCGCTCGGCCGGCGGGAGTGCGGCTTCTTCGTCGAGGACGGGGATGCCGTGGGGCACGGTTGGCGGCGGGGTGCGGGGCCTGTCATCGCTCATGGCTCTAGCTTCTCACGGAGCAGTGCGAAGTGCGGCGGCGATGGCCGCGGCGAGCGCGGGTCCGACGCCGTCGACTTGCTGCAGGTCCTCGGGGCTCGCGGCGCGGATGGCTTTGACCGAGCCGAAGTGTTTTAAGAGTGCGGCCTGGCGGGCGGGGCCAAGGCCAGGGATCGAGTCGAGCGCGGAGCGGGTCATCGCGCCCGAGCGGCGTTTGCGGTGGAAGGAGATCGCGAACCGGTGCGACTCGTCGCGCAGGTGCTGCAGCAGGTAGAGCGCGGAAGAGGTGCGCGGCAGGATCAGCGGGAAATGATCGCCCGGGATCCACACTTCCTCGAGGCGTTTGGCAAGTCCCACGACGGGGATGTCGACGCCGAGCTCATCGAGGGTGCGCTGGGCGGCGTTGACCTGCGGCAGGCCGCCATCGACGACGACGAGCTGGGGCCGGTAGGCGAAGCGCTGCGGGCGGCCGGTGTCAGGGTCAACCGCGCCCGAGGTGGGAACGTCGTCGGCCTCGGCGTCCTCGTCGGTGGCGGTGCAGGCGAGGCGGGCAAACCGGCGGCGCAGCACCTCGCTCATCGCGGCCGTATCGTCGCTCGCGCCGTCGCCGTGTTCGCCGCGGATGATGAAGTGGCGGTAGTCGGCCTTGCGCGGGGCGGCGTCTTCGAAGACGACCATCGAGGCAACCTGGTTCGTGCCCTGGGTGTGGGAGACGTCGAAGCACTCGATACGCAGCGGCGCCTCGTCTAGGCCCAGGTTTTCTTGCAGTTCTTCCAGCGCCGCCGAGCGCGCGGTGAGGTCCCCGGCACGCTTGGTACGGTGCAGTTTCAACGCGGCCTCGGCATTGGCGTGGACGGTATTCATCAGGGTGCGCTTCGGACCGCGTTCGGGCACGCGTAGCCGGACCTTGGCGCCGCGCAGCTCCCCCAGCCAGCGCGTCATCGTCGCCGGGTCCGTGGGCAGGACGGGCACGAGGATTTCGGGCGGGATGGCGTCGATCGACAGGTGGTCGACGTCGTCGACGCTGCGTTTGGTGCGCCGCTTGGCGCCCTTTCCGATGGCAAGGTCGGCCCGTTCGCCATAGAGCTGGGTGAGGAGGCGCTCGATGAGTTCGGCGGGCTCGGCATCGTCGATCCGATCAGTCACCCAGCCGCGGTGGCCGCGCACGCGCCCGGCGCGGACGTAGAACACCTGGACTGCGGCCTCCAGTTCATCAACTTCTAGGGCGTAGACATCGGCATCGACGTTTTCTGCCAGGACAAGCGTGTTCTTCTCCGCAACGGTGGCAAGAGCCGTAAGATCGTCGCGTCGGGCTGCAGCCTTTTCAAACTCCTCGGCCGCAGCAGCTTCGAGCATCTCGGCGTGCAGCCGCTCGGTGATGCCCTGAGTCCGTCCTGCCATGAAGTCACACAGGGAGTCGACGAGGGCACGGTGGTCGTCGGGGCTGATGCGCCCTACGCAGGGTGCCGAACACTTGTTGATATAACCGAGCAGACAGGGCCTCCCGCTCGCTTCGGCGCGACGGTAGACGCCCGCAGTGCACGTGCGAACAGGAAAGACCCGCAGCAGCATATCGAGGGTTTCCCGGACGGCCCATACCTTCGTATAGGGACCGAAATAGCGAGTACCGCGCCGCTTCGCCTGCCGCGTGACATAGACCCGCGGAACCTGCTCGCTGAGCGACACAGCGAGATAGGGATAGGACTTATCGTCGCGGTACATGACGTTAAACCGCGGCTCGAACTCCTTAATCCATGCGTACTCGAGAGTGAGCGCCTCGATCTCGCTGGTGACGACGGTCCATTTAACGGCGCTCGCCGAACAGACCATCGTGCGGATACGCGGGTTGAGCCCGCTAGGGTCCTGAAAATAACTGGAGAGGCGGGCCCGCAAGTTCTTCGCCTTGCCAACGTACAGCACCCGCCCATCGCCGTCAGAAAACCGATAGACGCCAGGCGACGTTGGAATATGGCTCGGTTTCGGGCGATAGGTTGCGGGATCAGGCACCCGTCAAGCCTATGACAGCTGCTCGACTATTGCGGAGGCAAACCGTAGAAGTCCTCCGGCGGCGGAAGCTGCGGACAGGCCGCTTCCGCACGGTCATCGCCAACGATGAGCGAGGACGGTGGCCACCAGTCAAGAAATCCATCCTCGCGCGTAATGAATTGACGCACGAACACCTCTTTGCTCGGGGGTGTGGGCTCGTAGGGACGCCCAATAGACTCCAGGCACGGCAAGTAGGCTTCGACCCAGTAGTCGTACAGAATACGCATCTGGGGCTCCGTATACTCTTTGACGAACACCGGGTCATACGGGAACTTCAACGCACATTCGTAATGCGCCCTATTGAGTGCGTCTACCTGCGCTTCGGGCACACCCGGGTCATAAGCAAAACCCTTGCTAACAACGATAACGGGGAAGCCTTTCTCTCTGACGCATTCAGCTTGCTTCTCCATTCCCTCGTCGAATCCGAGGTACGGGCCGAGTTCAATATTGGGGAGGTCTGTCGGAATCTTCTCCTGAAACGCTCTCTCCGCAGCCTTGCGAGCCGCAGCGGCCTTTTCCTCTTGGCTCCACGACGGGGGGGAAATCTTCTCCTTCGGCTTCCATCCTTGTATCCGCGAGTTGGGCAGGCCTAGATGGGCGTCTGAAATCTCGTTGGGCTTGGGGTAGCCTTCCGTTGGCGCGTCGGAAGGCACCACAACAAATGGGCCATAACCATCATTCTGGAAAGATGTCTCTGCAGACTGATCCGATTCCGATGTGCTTGAGCATGAAGCCAGCAACCCGAAACATCCGAGGAGCGCGATCAGCACATGCGGCCTTGCATGTACACGTGAACGGTGCTGGTTATCAGCGGAGATAATCACGATCAGTTAACATTAAAAGCGCAACTCGCTCCCGAATCCCTAATAACGAGTGACGGCGAGGTCACCAACCACGTGCCGCTTCGAGCGTTGGTCTCATGATAAACTTTGTACGCACTAGTGCTGTTGTAGGCTGTTGCGCCATTGATGGTCATTTTCATCATATTTAGTTTAGTTTGACGGCCAAACAAGACGATCTTTTGCTTCCCCACCCCGGTACAATTCTGATAGTCGCTGACGGTTCCCGCAGATGCAGCTGTCGTAACACTTGTTCCCACGATGGCCAAACAGGCCGCCGATATAATGGAGACAACTCTCCTCTTCATGATCACTCCTCGTTGATGATGACTATGTTGTTCCTATGAGGATACTCTCATCAGTGTTAAGCGGCAAGGAGGGAGTTGACTCATCTCAAAGCTCCGTCTGGCAGGACCGTAGCCTCACGTGGTGGCCTCCGATTGGGCATGATCAATCATGGCGTTGACGATGAGCCATCGACAGGCTGTGACGCAGGAACAAGCGCTGGCATATCGCAGTGCTGATCGGGCGGGAAAGCGCCGAATCCCGGATGAGCTAGTCGACCTAACCGGCTGGCACGGCAACTACGCCCGGGCGGCGTTGCTCGGGGCGCTGGTGATCAAACCAGTGCGGCCCGCCATCCCAACCTGCAAGGTCTCTTTGTTGACACCAAGCTGATTGCCACACGTCCAAACGCGCCGGTGGCGGTTACAGGATCGGCCTGGGCAGAGGCAACGAGTTCAACTTCACGAGCCCTGAGCTCGTCGGTGTACTTCACTGGCAAGAGAGAATCTCATTCTTCCAATCGCCCTGCCTCCATTATTCCCGGAGCAATACACATCGCCGTAGACCCGCGGCCAAGACCGAGGAACTGTTGAACAGCCAGACCTATGGCCTTCCGCGGATGCGTGGACTGCGCCCAAAGGTGACTAGGGGCGCGGTGAGTCGTCGCTGCATTACCAGACGCCAAGCACCCGAGTATGCACGCCGCACGGATCTGTCTCGCATGTGAAGGAGGTGGGACTCGGGCGGGCCACGGACCTGATGAGCGACGCGATCTGCACCGTGCACCTCGATGCTGTCAGTGTTCTGAGAACCTTAGAGAATCTCCTTCAGGTACTGACCGGTGTAGGACGTCTCCACCTTCGCGACGTCCTCGGGGGTGCCCTGGGCGATGACCTGTCCGCCGCCGTCGCCGCCCTCGGGTCCCATGTCGATCACCCAGTCGGCGGTTTTGATGACGTCGAGATTGTGCTCGATGACGATGACCGTATTGCCCTTATCGACAAGCGACTGCAAGACGAGCAGCAGCTTGCGAATATCCTCAAAATGCAGGCCAGTCGTCGGCTCGTCGAGCACATAGATCGAGCGTCCGTTGCTTCGGCGATGCAGTTCGGAGGCGAGTTTGACGCGCTGCGCCTCGCCGCCCGACAGCGTCGGGGCGGACTGGCCGAGCCGGACGTAGCCGAGGCCGACATCGGTGAGCGTCGTGAGGTGGCGCGCGATCGCGGGCACGTTGGCGAAGAAATCCGCCGCCTCGGAGATCGGCATGTCGAGGACCTCGGCGACGTTCTTGCCTTTGAAGCGGATCTCGAGCGTTTCGCGGTTGTAGCGCGCGCCGTTGCAGACCTCGCACGGGACGTAGACGTCGGGCAGGAAGTTCATCTCGATCTTGATCGTGCCGTCACCGCTGCAGGCCTCGCAGCGGCCGCCCTTGACGTTGAACGAGAACAGCCCCGGCCCGTAGCCACGCATCTGCGCTTCCGGCGTCTGCGCGAACAGCTTGCGCACGTGATCCCACACCCCCGTGTACGTCGCGGGGTTTGAGCGCGGGGAGCCTGGCCCGGTTTCCCGGACGGTTTCTTTGTGTTGATCATGCCGCGTGCGTGGTGGTGGTGTAAAGGGTTTCGTATTCGTGTGGGGATCGCATTTCGATGCCGGAATGGCGTCGGCGCGGGTTGTACCAGCCTTCGATCCATTCGAAGATGGCCGATGCCAGCTCGCTGCGGGTTTCCCAGGCGCGACGGTCAAGGAGTTCTCGTTGCATGATTGACCAAAACGATTCCATCGCCGCATTGTCCTGGCTGGAGGCAACCCGGCCCATGGAGCCCAGTAGGCCGGCTTCGCGCAGCCGGTGCCCGAAAATCCAGCTGGTGTATTGGGCAGGTTCAACCGGTGGTTGCAACACCGGCCTGTTTCAGGGATTGTAGTGCTTCGCCGAAGACTTCGGCGGGGGTCTTCCAGCCGAGG
>NZ_MQVR01000043.1 GCF_001907295.1 Bowdeniella nasicola | reverse complement strand
TCGCGGATTCCGCAACCTCGAGAACTACCGGCTACGAATGCTCCTCATCACTGGCGGCCTGGACGCATCAACCCACACTCAACTCTGAAGAGCCGTCAAAGAGGTAAGTCCAGGCATCTGTGTCGTATGCAGGACGTTCTCGTGGACGAACCAATTGGCCGTCACGAATTCCTAACGCCGCTTACGATTTATACTGATGGAGTGCGTCCGCCGGAGGGGACCCGTTACAAGCTGCCGACCAGCTTATTTCGGAGGCGAGGAAGTAGCCAGATATCGTTACCAGTGCCGGACAGCTCCAGCGATAACGATCGCAACGTTAAAGCCAGCACGCGCGTCAAATCTGTCCCAAGGTAAGACTTGCGCACCACGAGACACGGCTGTCCTCCTAAAGATGGCTCTGCCCCGAGCCTACGGTGTTTTCAGGCTCGGGGCATCGCGGGAATCGACGGAACTGGCGGCTATCCCTTGACGGAACCCGACATGAGTCCGCCGACGAAATACTTGCCGAGCAGGATGTAGACGATGAGCGTGGGCGCGGAGGCGAGCAACGCGCCCGCCATCGATGCCCCGTAGTCCGCCATGATCGAGCCGTGGGCAAGGTTGTTCAGGGAGAGCGTGACTGGCCCGGTCTCCGTGTTCGTTAAGAACAGGGCGAACAGGAAGTCATTCCACGCGGAGGTGAACTGCCAGATCAACACGACGACGAAGCTCGGAATCGAGATCGGCAGCACGACCGAGAAATAGGTGCGCAGCATGCCGGCACCATCGACGCGCGAGGCCTCGATGAGCTCTTGCGGAACCGATTCGTAGTAGTTGCGGAAAATGAGCGTCGTGATCGGGATGCCGTAAACGACGTGCGCGAGGATCAGCGTGGGAATACCGTTGGGCAGTCCCATCGTCAGCACCATCTTCATGAGCGGGATCATGACGGCCTGGTACGGAATGAACATGCCGAACAGGATGAGTGTGAAGATGATGTTCGCCCCGGGAAAGCGCCAGCGCGATAGGACGAAGCCGTTCATTGAGCCGAGCATCGCCGAGATGATCGAGGACGGGATGACGAGCATGAAGGTCCGCCCGATGGGCGCGGCCAGCGCGTCCCAGGCCCGCTGCCAGTTGGCGGTCTGCCACACCTCGGGCAGGAACCACGTCCGGGAGGGATCTGCCTCGGCCGAGCCCTTAAACGAGGTGATGATGAGGACGTAGACGGGGATGAGGACGACGGCGAGCGAGAAGATCAGCAGCGCATAGCGGATGGCGGTTGCGGTCCCTTTCGTGCCGGATCGATCCAGAGACGGGCGCGGGCCGAGCTCTTCGCCCGGCAGCGCGGGAGCGGGCTGAGTCGAGGTGGTCGTCATGTCAGCGCCTCTGCTTCGCGTCGTGGATGAGATAGGGAACGACGAGGATCGCCACGATCACGAGCAGGATCGTGCCGACGGCCGCGGCGTTGGAGTAGTCGCCCGAGGTCATGAAGTTGTACATGTCGATCGCGGGAACCTTGGTCGAATAGGTGCGCTGGTCGGTCACAGCCATGATGAGGTCGAAGGACTTCATCGCCATGTGCCCAATGATGATGACGGCGGACAGCGCGACGGCCGAAAGCTGCGGGAAGATGATGTGCCGGTACAGCTGCCATTCGCTGGCACCATCGACGCGGCCGGCCTCGCGCAGGTCATCGCTGATCCCCCGAAAGCCCGCAAGGAATAGGGCCATGACATAGCCGGCGAGCTGCCAGATCGCGGGCAGCGCCACCGCGAGGACACCAAAGGTGAGATTCGCGGTCCAGGAGTTTTCCAAAAAGCTCAGCCCCAGCATGTGGAACAGACGGTTCAACCCCTTGGCCTGTTCGCCGGTGCCGGAGTTGAGCAGCCACTTCCACACCACACCCGAGGCGATGAAGGATACGGCCATCGGGAAGAGGAAGACCGAGCGGAAGAATCCTTCACCCTTGATCGGCCGCTCTAGCAGCCAGGCCCACAGGAAGCCAAGCACGAGCGTACCGAGCAGGAAGGCGACGGTGAATAGCAGCAGGTTGGTCAGTGAGTGCTGAAAGTCGGAGTTGCCGAAGAGGTATTTGTAGTTTTCGAACCACACGAACTCGGTCTCCCGAGCACCGTTGTACTGGGCGACCGTGTGGGCATCACGCATCGACGTGTAGGTATTGGCCGCGATCAGTCCGTAGACGAAGATTCCTACCAGGATGACCGAGGGGGAAATCAGGAGAATTGGCGGCCCGTATGTGCGCCACCAGGTCTTTCGAGTGCGGCGTTGCGTTTTCGCCATGCGTGGATCCTTCCGCTACGTGGGCGGCGACTATCGTAGCCGCCGCCCACGTGTCGTTGGTGATGAACGAAGGTAGGTGGAACTACTTCTTTGCCATCGGTTCGGCGGCCTTGGCGAGCTCGGCCTGCAGGCCGGCCACATCCGAGCCACCCTGCGCGAACTTCGCGACCGCGTCGTTCATCGCGTTGGACACGGCAACCGGGGTGGCCGCGCCGTGCGCGATCGAGGAGACGATCGTGTCTTCACCGAAGGACTTCATCGCGTCCTGCTGGTATTCGCCGAACTTCGACAGTTCGTCTTCCGACAGGTCGGAGCGAGCCGGGATCGAACCCTTGACCGTGTTGAACGCGATCTGGCCTTCCTTGCTCGAGATGGTCTGCAGCCAGGCCTTCGCGCCCTCAACGTTCTTGGAACCGACGGGCAGGGTGAAGGAGTCAGCAAGGAAGTCGAACATGCCCTTGGTACCCGGAACCGGGAAGGCCACGTAGTCCTCGTTGTACTTCTTTTGCGCACCATCGAAAGCCGCAACGGCCCAGTCACCCATGACGTTGTAGGCTGCGGTGCCGGTGATGACCGGGTTCATCGCCGGTTCCCAGTCCTCGTTCAGGTAGGACTTGTCGGCGAGATCCATGATCTTCTTGAAGTGGTCCAGGGCCTTGGTGACCTCGGGGCCATCCCACGCAGTCTTGCCGTCGAACAGGCCGTTGTAGCCGTCCGCGCCGAGATCGGCCATGAGGACGGTCTCGAGCAGTTGGAGCTGCGTCCAGGCCATGCCGACCGTGATCGGGGTCTTGCCCGCGGCCTTGACCTTTTCCATGTCGGCGATCCACGCATCGAGGTCCGCCGGCTGCTGCGTCGGGTCAAGACCAGCTTCCTTCAGGACCGCGGTGTTCGCCCACACGACGTTCGCGCGGTGGACGTTGGATGGGACCGAGTAGATCTTGCCGTCAACCGTCAGGCGGTCGATGAGGGACTTCGGGAAGGCATCGGTGAGCTTGTATTCCTTGTAGAGCTCCGAGACGTCCTCGATCTGCATCGCATCGATGTAGTCGGTGAGCTCGGCGCCCGCGTGGGCCTGGAACGTGTCCGGCGGGTTCTTCGCTGCGAGGTCCGCGGCCAGCTTCTGCTTGGCCTGGGAACCACCCCCGCCGGCGACGGCGGCGTTGACGAACTTGAAGTCCGAGTGTTGCTGCTTGAACACGTCAATGAGGGCTTCGAGGCCCTTCTTTTCTGATCCGGCTTCCCACCAGCTCACGACGGAAACATCGCTTCCACCGGAGCCCTTGTCACCGCCCCCATCTTTCGCGCCACCCTTTGCTCCGCCGCCACAGGCGGCGAGCAGCAGGCTCAGTGCGGCGATTCCCGCGACTGGTCCGATACGCTTCATTGCTTCTCCTCACGAAACGTCATTGTTTACGGCCCCCTATGCAAAGAAGGTGGGCACCCCACAGGTGTGGGCTGCCCACCATTCTAGCCTGGGTCGCGGGCCGAAAGGAATGCGACCCAACAGAACCGAACAGAAACGTTACATGTTCGAGATCAATCGACCACGACGTCCGACCAAAGTCCCACCCGCGACCAAACCAAGGAGTGCGAGCAGCGCCAGCACCATGCCGGAGGAGCCGGTGATCGGCATTGGCGGCTTGCCCGGCCCACTTGGAGACGCGGTCGGCTGTTCCGTCGGGCCACCCGTCGGATCGCCGGTCGGACCGCCAGTCGGATCGCCCGTGGGCGTCGCCGTCGGGTCCGCGGTGGGCTCGGCCGTAGGGCTCGGTTCGCCCGTCTGAGCCTGGTACAGCACCGCGGTCGTCCGCGCCGGGATCGTGACCGTGCCCTTGGACTTGTCCCAGGCCGTCTGCTTGACGACGTCATCGGCACCGCCCGCGAGCACGGGCGAGAGCGCGAAGTCCTTGCCGTCGAGGCCATCGACCTGCTGGGTGATCTCCTTGGGGCTGGCGTTGATCACGACGAGGGCGCCGTCGCGCGCGGGGTCGGTGTCGCTCCCCTTCGTGTCATCGATGTGCATGACAACCAGGCCCGGCGTTTGGTCCGGACCCGCACCCGGGAAGGTGACCTTCTGCGAGATGGCCTCGGCCGAGCCGAGTCGGATCAGCGGGCTCTCGTAGCGCACGCGCACGAGATCGAGCGCCATCTTGTGCGCCAACTGGAGCTCATCCGCAGTCGCCTTCTTGGCGGGATCTTCCAGGAGCGGGCGCATCTGGTCCCACTTCTCGCCGTTCTTCTCCTTCGGCGGCAGGCCCACGCCGAAGTTATGGTCGATGCCGCGCCAGTCGATTGCGTTGAAGTGATCGCCAGAGTTGTAGGAGTCCCGATCGAGCGACTTCGACCGCAGCAGGTCCGTGCCGGCATGCCAGAAGGCAGGCGTTTGCGCAAGCGCCACGGTCGACAGTTGGACCGTGTTCATCCGGATCCGGTCCGCCATCGAAGTCTTTTCGGGCAGCTTGATGACCGATAGGTCGAACAGGGTTTCGTTATCGTGCGCGTCGACGTAGCTGATGACCTCATCGGGCTGAGCAGCATAGCCGGCGGGTGCGCCGCGATAGTCGAATTCCTTGCCCGGCTTCACCTTGCCGTCGGCTGCGAGCAGCTGATAGTCAGCGAGGTTGCCCGCAAGCCCGAGTCGGACGAGGTCCGTTTGGTGCTTGAGGTCGGCAAGTCCCGCCTCATCGCCTTGGAGGCGTCCCTTGCCGTTCGGGTCGGTGAACAGGCCTGTACCGAAGCCCTGGTCACGGTAGGAGTCCCCATCGACGGGAGATCCGCCGTGCACGGCGTCGCGGAGACGATCGCTGAACGTCGCGATCTGGGTGTTCGAGAGCTGGCCCTGCTTGGCCTGGGTGAAGCGCGCGTTGCCGTTCACTTCGCCGAAGTCCCAGCCTTCGCCGTACAGGTGGATCGTCGAGCCATCGATACCGTCATTTTCGACGGTGAGCTGCTCGAGTGCCTTCTTCACGGCGGTCATGTTGCCGACCGAATGGTGGCCCATGAGGTCGAAGCGGAAACCGGAGACGTGGTAGTCGCGAGCCCACGTGACAACTGAGTCGACCATGAGCTGTTCGGCCATCTGATGTTCGGTTGCGATGTTCTGGCAACACGTCGAGGTCTCGACCTTGCCAGCCGCGTTCAGGCGGTGGTAGTAGCCGGGGACGACCTTGTCGAGGACCGATTCATCGTCCTGTCCGGAGGCGGCCGTGTGGTTGAAGACCTGGTCGGCGACGACGCGCAGGCCGGTGCCGTTCAGGGCTGCGACCATCTCGCGGAATTCGGCGACCCGGCCCGTGGCACTTTCGGCGGAGGCATAGGAGCCTTCCGGCGCGAAGAAGTGGTACGGGTCGTAACCCCAGTTGAAGCCGTCCTTACCCGCCACGGCGGTGATGGCGGCCTGCTGCTCTTCGCTGGCCGGTCCCGCGTCGGGGATCTCGGGCGTCACCTGCTCACTGCGCGGTTCGGGAATCGAGGCGATGTCGAACGTCGGCAGCAAATGCACCGTGTTGACGCCTGCCTCGGCGAGCTCGGCCAGGTGCTTCATTCCATCGGAGTTCTTCAACGTGAACGCCTTGTACGTTCCGCGCAGATCCTTCGGGACGGAGGAGTCAAGAATCGAGAAGTCGCGCACGTGTAGCTCGTAGATCATCTGATCGACGGGCCGCTTAACGACCGGCACCGGGGTGTCCTGCCAGGACTTCGGCGCGAGCGCCGGGTCCTTCAAGTCGATGAGGACCGAGTGCGTCGAGCCGGGCGTGAGCGTCAGCGAGTACGGATCGGTAACGGCATTCGTCGTCACCTCATCGAGCCTCGGGACGTAGACCTCGACCGCGAAGCGGTAGGCGCGGTTCTTCCAATCGGCCTGGCCCTCAACTTGCCACGTGCCGTCTGTTCCGCGGGTCATCTCGACCGTTTGGGGATCCCCCTCGCCCGTAGCGTTGTCCCACAGCTGCAGCGCGACGCTCTTTGCGGTGGGCGCCCACAGGCGCAGGGTCGGGGTGTCGCCGTCGAAGGTGACACCAACGCCGTTGGCGCGAGCATCCTTGGCGAACAGGTCATCGAGGACGCCCGGAATCTGCACGCCCGTGAACGCGATCGGTGCCTCACGAGCGATGAGGACCTGGATGGCGCCCGTGAGGACGTCTTCGATCGCGGCGCGGTCGAGCCCGGTCACGGAAAACGCCACGGTGTCCTTCAGGTGCGGGAAGCGCGCGAGCTGCTCCTTGGTCAGGTCTCCGACATAGGCGAGCGGCGTAGTCTTCGCATCCTCCCCCGTGATGGCGCCATCGGCGAGGGCGAGGCCGCCGGTCGGGTTGTATCCGAGCGTGACCTTCGCGTCGGGTGCCGGCGTCGAACCGAAGAGTGCCTTCGGAAGCGCGATCGTCGTCGCGTCGATCCAGTAGGCGCGCTGCTCCCCCGATCCCGCAACTGGCGGGTCGCTGACCTCGATGCTGAGGATGTGGGTGGCGACGTCGTAGGTGAACGTAACGTTCTTGCCCTCTTGGGCGGTGAACGAAATATTGTCGCCGTCGCGCTTACCGTCGGCGCCGTAGTTCTCATCCCACGACAGCCCGTGGGCGACCTTGACCTCGTGGCTGCCGGTTGGGATCTTGTCCGTGGTGAACGTGTAGGTGTCGCCCTCACCTGGGGTCATGAGGGTAGCGAGGCAGGCCGGGTCCCAGTTGCCGCCGTCGCCGCCCGTGCAGCCGAGCGCCTTGTTGAAGGAGCCGGGCAGGGTGACGACTGGGCCGTCGACCGAGGTGAACGCGCGGTGGGTGACGGGATCGTAGTAGAACGTCACCTTCCCGTCGGGGCTCGTGTACCCCATGTCCGGTCCCCCGGGTACGCCGCCGGCGCCGTAGTTTTCGTCCCAGGAGCCGCCGATCGCGATCTTGAACTTGTAATCGCCGGCGGGGATGTCGAAGGTGCCGGTGTACCAGGAGGAGTTTGCGTCCTTCGTGAGTTTCGCGGCCTGGCAGTCGGGCTGCCAGTCGCCGGGGCAGCCCATCGCGGCGTTGTGGCTGCCGGGCACGGTGACGAGCAGGTTGTCGCCGCCTCCGCCTTCGTTCGCCGTGCCGCTGAGGTCGACGCCGACGACGCCGAAGCCGGAGGTGGCTTCGCGGTTGCCGGCGGCATCGGTCGTGACGGCGCGGTACTCGACGAGCGTGCCGCGTTTGAGAGCGGTGGTGTCGTGGAAGACGCGACCATCGGGGCCGGTCGCGACACCGAGCGGCGTGTAATCCTTCGTGCCCGAGACGCGGTAGCTGAAGGAGGTCTCGGCCCAGCGGCTGTCAGTCGTGTCGACCGCGACGGGCGCCATCGCGTCGAGCGCACCGCCCGCGAGCGTCAGCGTGGGCTTCAACGGCGCTGCCGCAAGCGTGTCATCGGCGCGGTAGACCACCGCCGACAGCGGCGGCACGGTGACGCTCACCTTGCCATCCGCGTTCGCGGTGATCGCCTCGGTCGCGCCGTGCAGCGGAGCGTAGCTCGAGCCCGGCGTGAGCGTGGAGATCTCTTGCGTCTTCGCCTCGCCGGTGTTGTTGAGCGCGACGACGTATTCGCGCTTTTCGTCGCGGTCGACGCGCGCAAAGGCGTAGATGCCGGGGCCATCGGCGGCGAAGAGCTCAATTTGGGCGCCGGTGTTCAGAGCCGCATGATCCTTACGGAGCTTGCCGAGGGCCGCGATGCGCTCGTAAAGCGTCGCCGAGGTATTGAAGTGGTCGCCGGTGCCGAAGGGGCTACCATCGAGCAGCTTCTGGTCGGTGTAGGACTTCGCCTTGGACGCAAACATCGACTGGCGGGCGGCCTTATCGCCGCCGTCGCCAGCAAAGCCCTGCTCATCGCCGTAGTAGACGACGGGCTGGCCGCGGGTGAGGTACATGAGCGAGTGTGCAAGCTCGCTGCGCTTGACCGGGTCGGACGAGCCGGAAAGGAAGTGGCCGACGCGCCCCATGTCGTGGTTGCCGAGGAACGTCGGCAGGAACGAGGCGTCGGAGTGCGGGGTCGTGTACCGGTCATCGTCGGCGAACAGCGAGGACAGGCCCTGGGTGGTCAGGCCCTTGGCGAAGTTCACCGCGCGCGACTGGAACGCGAAATCGAGGACGGCCGACATGTCGGTCTTACGCATATACGGCGAGATCTTGGCCGCATCGGCGTCGTAAACCTCTCCGAAGGTGAAGAACTTCGGATTCGTTGCCTTGGCGTGGTCCTGCAGCTGCTTGCTAAACGAGGTCCAGAATTCGAAGTTCACGTGCTTGACCGTGTCGATCCGGAAGCCGTCGATGCCGAGGTCCATCCACGATTTGTAGATCTCGGCCATCCCGTCAACGACCTTGGGGTTTTCGGTCATGAGGTCATCGAGGCCGACGAAGTCACCGAAGGTGACGGACTCGCCCTCCCACGTCGAGTTGCCGCGGTTGTGGTAGAGCGTCACGTCGTTGAGCCACTCGGGCACCATGATCGCGTTCTTGTCCTCGCGGACCGGCGTGTAGGGGAAGGACGTCGCCGGATCAAATTCGGGGAAGCCCTGCTTGCCGGCGAGCTTGCGCACATCGACGACGTTGCCGTTCTTGTCCTTATAGGGGTGGCTCGCGATATCGCGGTAGTCGTAAGCGCCTTCTTTATAGTCGATGAGGTCGGCGGTGTGGTTCGTGATGATGTCGAAGTAGACCTTGATGCCGCGCTTATGAGCGGCGTCGATGAAGGCCTTCATGTCCTCGTTGGAACCGAGGTGCGGGTCGATCTGCGTGAAGTCGGTGATCCAGTAGCCGTGGTAGCCAGCTGAGGCGTCCTTGCCTTCGCCCTGGACCGGGTTGTTCTTCAGTGACGGGGTGAGCCAGATGGCCGTCGTGCCAAGGCCCTGGATGTAGTCGAGCTTCTTCGTCAGGCCCGCGAGGTCACCACCGTGGTAGAAGCCGACATCGCTCGGATCGAAGCCCGAGGTGAGGCGGTCATTGCCCAGCTCTGCGGTGTCGTTGTCGGTGTTGCCGTTTTCGAAGCGGTCGGTCAACACGAAGTAGAACTGCTGTCCCGCGCCGTCGTGCGTCGCAGGTTTCGCCACCAGGCCTGCATCAGCATCGGAGTAGCCGCCCGGCAGCGTCGTCGGGCGAATCCCGATCGCGTGGGTCTCGCTGTGGTAGGTGAACGTGAGCTCGGTCGGGCCTGCGAGCGTGAGCGGGATGTTCTTGCCGCCATCGCCATAGGACTCGTCGAAGGACTTATTGAGGGCGACCTTGAACTCCCAGTCACCGGCCGGGACCGTGGCGGTGAGCTGATAGACGCCGTCATCGCCTGCGCTCATCTCGGTCGCTTGGCACTCGGGTTTCCAGTCGGCGTCGCAACCGAGTTCGGTTTGGAAGGATCCCACGAGGGTCGCTGAGGTGGGGGCGGCGAGCGCGGGCAGAGCTACGAGGCCGCTGACCGCAAGAAAGCCGGTCGTGAGCGCAGCGAGGAGTTGCCGCTTACGGGAGGGAGCTGACATGGGCTCGGGTCCGTTCGTCGTTGAGGGGACAGGTGCTTGCCACAATACCGATAAAGCGCCGCGCCGGGGACCCCTTGTGAAAAAGGGTCCCCGGCGCGGGGTTAAAAGCGCGTGGGCTTACAGGATGCCCATGGCCTTAATCTCGTCGCGCTCGGCGACGAGGGCGTCGACGTTGCGCTGGATGCCGGCCTTGGTGGTCTCGGAGAGCTCGAGGCCCTGCACGATCTTCCATTCGCCGCCTTCGGCGACAGCCGGGAAGCCGAAGACGAGGCCCTCGGGAACGCCGTAGGAGCCGTCGGACGGGATACCCGGGGTGACCCAGTCGCCCTCGGGGGTGCCGTTGATCCAGTCGTAGACGTGGTCGATGGCGGCGTTCGCGGCCGAGGCGGCCGAGGAGGCGCCGCGGGCTTCGATGATGGCCGCGCCGCGCTTGGCTACGGTCGGGACGAAGTAGTCGGCGATCCAGGACTCATCGACGAGGTCGAGCGCGGGCTTGCCCGCGACCTCGGCGAAGGAGACGTCCGGGTGCTGATCGGCGGAGTGGTTGCCCCACACGGTCATCTTCTTGATGTCGGTGACATCGGCGTCGAGCTTGGTCGCGAGCTGGGAGATGGCGCGGTTGTGGTCAAGGCGCATCATCGCGGTGAAACGCTCGGCCGGGACGTCCGGCGCGGAGGCGGCGGCGATGTAGGCGTTCGTGTTGGCGGGGTTGCCGACCACGAGGACGCGGATATCGTCGGCGGCCTTGTCATTGATGGCCTTGCCCTGGGGGCCGAAGATGCCACCGTTGGCGGCGAGCAGGTCGGAGCGTTCCATGCCCTTGGTGCGCGGGCGGGCGCCGACGAGCAGGCCGATGTTAGCGCCGTCGAAGCCGGCTTCGGGGGTGTCGAAGATGTCGATGCCCTTCAGCAGCGGGAAGGCGCAGTCATCGAGCTCCATCGCGGTGCCCTCGGCGGCCTTGACGGCCTGCGGGATCTCCAGGAGGCGGAGTTTGACGGGGACATCCGGGCCGAGAAGGGCGCCGGAAGCGATGCGGAAGAGTAGGGCGTAGCCGATTTGGCCGGCCGCGCCGGTGACGGTGACATTGACCGGAGTGGTCATGGCTGTGAGCTCCTTTGCCATGGGGTGGTACTCGGTTTTTCGTACGTCTTAAATAGTACGCGGTGCCGCCTAGGACGTTCGGACTTCAAACGCCAGGCGGCACCGCGATGGGGACTAACCGTTCGCTACGACACGGTGACGTCCGCAGCGTTCGCGATTCCGATCGCGACCGCGAGGTCCTGCCAGCTCATGCCGACGCCTTTAAACACGTTCGGTCGATCGGTGCGGCGTTCGACTTCGCCGAGCACGAGGCGACGCAGCGGCTCAAGATCGGTCTCGCTCAGTTCGCCTTCGGCCTGCGCCTGGATCACGTCGCCGGCCCCGCGCAGCGCGGTCGCGACGTCCTCCACGACGACGAGCGAGCGCCCCATCAGAGCACCGGGGAGCTCACGGAATGCGGGCTCGTGGCTCCCCATCGCGATGACACACGCACCCGGGCGCACGTCCTCGTCGGCGAGCACGGGCTCTCGGGCGGACGTGGCATACACGATGATGTCGAAGCCTGCGGCCTCGTGCGCCGAGGCGGCCAGGCGGATCGGGTGTCCCTCCGCTCGCCACCGTCGCCCCACCCATGAGGGACAGCGTCAACACGAGCGTTTTCTTGCGTCCGACGCGGTTGCCGATATGGGAGAAGATCACGCCACCGAACGGCCTGATAAAGAACGTCAGGGCGAGGGCGAGGTAGGACAGGATGAGCGAGAACGTCGGGTCATCGCTCGGGAAGAACTGCTTGTCGAAGATGATGGCGGCCGCGGTGGCTTAGAGAAAAAATCGAACCATTCGATCGCGCTTCCAGCCAGCGAGCCGATGAGCACACGGCGGTTGGTCACCGCTTTGAACGTGGCATTGTCCTGTTGTGACATGGGGACTCCTCGGGGCACGAGCACGGGGGTGTGCTGGGCTGTATCCGGGGAGCATAACAGCGCACAGGAGCAAGGTGAGATAGTGCGTCACATAGTGTGAGACGCCAATAAAAGCCGTGGGCAGAATTCTTGCTACGTGCCTTGTCTAGGCGAGCGCGACAAGAAGGCCCGACGCAAATGCGTAGTCGTACGCCATGGGCATCGTCATAGCCATCATGGTACCGGCAGGGGGCGTTCCAGCCCAGGGCCAGCGACCGGCAGTAGCAAGAAGAGCAGGATTGCCGCGGCGACAAGGACGCTCACGTCGAATACCCGCGAACGGGCGGGCGGCACGATCGCTTCGGGGCCAAACGCGCGCGCGGCGGCCCAGGCCAGGCAACCGAGCGCGATCACGACGATCCCGGCCTGCGCGCCAGACAGCCACGTCGCCAGGAGCGCGACCGCGATGACCGCGCCGATGCCCGCGATGAACAGCCTGCTTGCGCCGAGAGCCGGCCGAGACGTCGTACGTGACTCGGCCGGCTTCGCGCCAACGAGGGGATCGCTCACGCGCGCTTGCCTCGGTAGTACTCGATCAGGGCGCGAGTCGAAGCATCGGCATCGGCGAGAGCCTGCTCATCGCCCGCGATGGCCGGAGTCAGCTCCTTGGCGAGCTGCTTGCCGAGTTCCACGCCCCACTGGTCGAAGGAGTCGATCCCCCAGACCGCGCCCTGGACGAACGTGATGTGCTCATATAACGCGATGAGTTCGCCGAGGACCTTCGGTGAGAGCTCGGGCGCCATGATCGATGTCGAGGGCTTGTTGCCTTCGAACACGCGTGCCGGGACGATGTGTTCCGGTGTGCCTTCGACGATGACTTCCTCTTCGGTCTTGCCAAATGCGAGCGCCTTGGTCTGGGCGAAGAAGTTCGCAAGGAACAGCTCGTGGACGTCGTTATCGCCATCTTCCAGCGCGTGCGTGGGCTTCGCGACGGCGATGAAATCGCACGGGATGAGGCGCGTGCCCTGGTGGATGAGCTGGTAGAAGGCGTGCTGGCCATTCGTGCCAGGCTCGCCCCAGAAGATCTCGCCGGTGTCGTACTCGATATAGGAGCCGTCGGCGCGCACGGACTTGCCGTTCGATTCCATCGTCAGCTGCTGCAGGTAGGCCGGGAAGCGGTGCAGGTACTGCGCGTACGGGAGCACGGCGTGCGATTCGGCGCCCAGGAAGTTGACGTACCAGATGTTCAGCAGGCCGAGCAGCAGCGGGACGTTGTCCTTCGCCTCGGCAGTGGCGAAGTGTTCGTCGATGGCGCGGAAGCCGGAGAGGAATTCTTCGAAGCGATCCGCTCCGATCGCGACGGCGAGGGCGGTGCCGATCGCGGAATCGACGGAGTAGCGACCGCCGACCCAGTCCCAAAAGCCGAAGGCGTTGTCCGGGTCGATGCCGAAGTCTGCGACCTTATCGAGCGCGGTGGAGACGGCGACGAAGTGCTTGGCGACTGCATCGTTATCCGCAACGCCGTCAAGAGCTCCGGCAGCGCGCAGCTTATCGAGCAGCCAGGTGCGTGCCAGGCGCGCGTTGGTGAGGGTCTCGAGCGTCGTGAAGGTTTTCGACGCGATGATAAACAGGGTCGTTTCCGGGTCGAGATCGACGGTGTTTTCGTAGATATCGCTCGGGTCGATGTTGGAGACGAAGCGGCACTGCAGGCCGTCTTGCACGTAGGGCTTGAGCGCCTCGTACGCCATCTTCGGGCCGAGGTCCGATCCGCCGATGCCAATGTTGACGACGTGCGTGATGCGCTTACCAGTGATGCCGACCCACTCGCCGCTGCGGACCTTGTCGGCGAATTCGTAGACCTTGGCGAGTTCAGCGTGGACATCGGCGATGACATCCTGGCCGTCGACGGTGAGCTCGTCGCTCTCTTCGCGGCGCAGTGCGGTGTGTAGGACCGCGCGATCCTCGGTGACGTTGATCTTGTCGCCCGCGAACATCTTCGCGCGGTAGTCGGCGACGCCGACCTCCCCGGCGAGCTCCAGCAGCGCGTCGATGACCTCGTCGGTGATGAGGTTCTTCGACATATCGACGTAGAGGTCACCGGCCTCGAAGCTGAGGGCTGAAGCGCGCGCGGGTTCGTTCTCGAACACCTCGCGCAGGTCGATCGTGAAGGTTTCGGCAATGTCGTTCAGGCGCTGCCACGCCGCGGTCGTCGTCGGATCGATGCTCATGCGTCCTCCAAAAGGATTGTTGTCACTGCTCTAAGCGTAGGGGGTTAGGCGTCCATGGTCGGAATCGGGTGGGCCTCGAGTGTTCCGGGCAGGGAGACCACCTGCGCGGCGGGGGTAAGGCCGCGCCACCACTGTTCCTTCGGGCGCCGGTTCGCGATGTCGAAGTCGTCGAGCATTCGATCGATCGGCCGGGTCGACAGGGTGTTCGCCGCCATCCCGACATACGCGGCATCGGCGTTACCGTCATCGATATCGCGGCAGATCTCGTCGAGGGCATGGGACACGAGGCGCGTGGCGAGCAGGCGGTCGAATGGCGTGGGGCTGCCGCCCTGCTGCAGGTGGCCGATCGCGGTCTGGCGCACGTCGTACAGGCCGCCGCCTTCTTCCTCAAAGGCGCGCGCCATGAAGTCCATCGAGTACAGGTCGGAGACCCCCTCGTTGCGCACGACGAGGAAGAGCCGGCGTCCGGCCTCGAAAGCGGCGCGCATGAGGTCGGCGTCGCGAGCGATCTGCGCGAGGTTGACGCCGTCTTCGTGCAGGTAGACGAGTTCGGCGCCCGCGGCGAGGCCCGACATGAAGGACAGGTAGCCGCAGCGCCGCCCCATCGTCTCGGCGACGAAGCAGCGCCGGGAGGCAGCCGCCGACTCCTTGATCCGGTCGAGTGCCCAGACGGCGTTGTTGATCGCGGTATCAGCGCCGATCGACAGTTCGGAGCCCGGCAGGTTGTTGTCGATCGAGGCGGGCACGAGGACGATCGGAATCCGGAAAGCGGGGTAGCGGTCGCGTTCCTTGACCATCGCGTGCGCCGACATGTACGCGTTGATACCGCCGATGATGAGCAGCCCGTCAATCTCTTGGGTCTCGATCGAGCGGGAGATCGCGTAAAACTCCTCCAGGCTCGGCTCGGTGCGGCGCGTACCGAGTTCGGCGCCGCCGGAAAAGGCCCAGCCTTCCACGTCATCCCAGCGCAATTCTTCGACCTGCCCATTGATGAGGCCCGGGAAACCGCCAATGACGCCGACCATGGTGAAGCCGCGCGCAATACCGAGGCGGACGGCCGCACGGGCGGCAGTGTTCATGCCGGGTGCGAGGCCGCCGGCATGCAGGATCGCGATGCGCTTGTTGCGGAGCCGGGCATGCGAGGCCGAGGGGGGTTCAGAAAGCATCGCGTTAATGCGCAGCATCTCGGTAAATGACCGGCCTCTAGCGGCGACGGCCTCCTCGAAGTTCTTCTCTTCGATGAGGGTCGCGATATTGCGGGTTTGCGCAACGGCGGTGACGAGGTCGAGTCGGGCGATGCGGTTGTGCCGCACGCCGAGGATCACGGCCGGCTCCCCCGGCTCCTGCTCTAGCACGGTCTGCACGGCGGCGTAGCCGAGGACGGTCGGCATCCAGCGGTCATAGGCCGACGGCGTGCCACCCCGCTGGACGTGTCCGAGGATCGTCACGCGCGCGTCCACGTCCATGCGTTCTTTCAGCACCGCCGCGACCTGGTGGGCATCGATGCGTTCCCCGTCAGCGGAGCACGCGCCTTCGGCAACGAGGACGATCGACTCGCGACGACCGGCCTCCCGGCCCGCGGTGAGCGCCCGGCACATGTCCTCTTCCCAGTCATCGACCGGCGGCCGCTCCGGGATGAGCACGTAGTCGCAGCCGCCGGCGACCGCGCTCATGAGGGCGAGGTAGCCGCAGTGCCGTCCCATGACCTCGACGACGAACGTGCGCTGGTGGGACGCGGCGGTCGAGGATAGGGCGTCGATCGCGTCGACGATGCGGTGCAGCGCCGAGTCGGCGCCGATCGTCATATCGGAGCCGACGAGGTCGTTGTCGATAGAACCGACGAGGCCGACGACGGCGAGGAACGGGTGCGCATCCGCCTGTGCTTGCGTAATCCGGCCGGCCGCGACGAGCTCGCTCAGGAGCTCGGACCATTCGTTGCGGAAGCAGTCGGTGCCGGTCAAGGAGCCGTCGCCGCCAATGACGACGAGCTTGTCGATGCCGTGGTTAATGAGGTTTTCGGCAGCCGCGAGGCGGCCTTCCTTTTCCCGAAACTCTTGGGAACGGGCCGTCCCGATGATGGTGCCCCCCTGGTTGAGGATCGAGGAGACATCCGACCAGGAAAGCTCGCGGATGGAGTTATCGACCGCGCCCTGCCATCCTTCCTGAATCGCCATCGGGGTCGCCCCTATGACGAGGGCAGTACGCACGACGGCACGCACGGCGGCGTTCATCCCTTGGGCGTCGCCGCCCGAGGTCAAAATGCCAATCTTGGGGCCATGTCCGGTCTCGGACTCACGCATCTTCGGCGTCCTTTCCTGGGCGTGGTTCTATTGTCTCCCCGTTTGATCGCCGACGGTGAGCCATAAGCCCTACGGCGATAAGGCGGTAGATCAGCCCGGCGAATACGATCGCGAGCCCGATCGCAAGCGAGCGCGGCGGCAGCGAGGCGACGAGCGCGAGGCATGCGAGCAGCCCGGCCACATGCAGGGCGCGGGGGTAGCGGCGCTCTTCGGCCGGCTGGCGCAGCGCGGACAGGTTCGCGACCGAGTAGTACAGCAGCACACCGAACGCGGAGAACCCGATCGCCGTTTCAATCGAGTCCAGCGTGAGGACGAGGACGGCGACGACCGCAGCGTTCAGGACAGTCGCGAGCGCCGGAACCTTCCGCGATGTTGTCCTCGCCAGGACACGCGGCAGGTCGTCGTTGCGCGCCATCGCGAGGATCGTGCGCGAAATCCCGGCGAGCAACGCGAGCATCACCCCGGTCGCGGCGAGCGCGGCCGTGAAGTTTAGGACGACGGCGATGCGTTCGAAGCGCGTGACATCGGCGAGTTTGGCGAGCGGGATATCGCTCGCGGCGACGGCCTCGGGGCCGAGCCGCGTGAGCAGCAGGTAGGTGAGCACCGCGTACAGCAGTGCCACGAGGCCGATCGACTGGTGGGTGGCCGACGGGATCGCGCGTTCGGGTTTGCGGATCTCCTCGCCCATCGTCGCGATCCTTGCGTATCCCGCGAACGCGAAGAACATCAGGGCGGCGCCGCGCGCGATCCCCTGCCACGTGTCCACGTCGTCCCACGCGACGGAGCCGGTGATATGCGTGCGCATGGGGAAGGCGGCGGGCAGTTCGAAGGAGGTGACGATGAGGCAGCCGAGGATGAGCAGGACGATCGAGACGATGACCGCCGTCGCGAGGGCCGTGCGCTGGATACCAAGACACGCGATGACTGTGAGGACCGCGAGGATCGCCAGGCCCGTGATCCGTGGCGTGCTCGGCGTGAGGTAGTGGCCCGCGACGAGCGCCATCGCGGCAAGCGAGGCCGTCTTGCCGATGACAAAGCACCAGCCCGCGAAAAACCCGGGCCATGCCCCGAGTTTTTCCCGCCCATAGACATAGCTGCCGCCCGCTTTGGGATAGCGGGCGGCGAGCTGAGCGGATGCGGTGCCATTGGCGAAGGCCACGGCAGCGGCGAGGGCCAGGCTGACGGGCAGCGCCCACCCCGCGAGTGCGGCGGCGGGAGCGAAGACCGTGAAGACGCCGGCGCCGAGCATGGAGCCCAGGCCGATGACGACGGCCTGTTTCCCCGAGAGCTCTCGGGCCAGCTCGGACCTCATGACTCGATCATAAGATCAGTGGAAGAAATGCCGCACCCCGGTGAAGTACATCGTGATTCCCGCGTCCTTGGCCGCGGCGATGACATCCTCATCGCGCACCGATCCGCCGGGAGCGACGACGGCGCGCACGCCCGCATCGATCAAGACCTGCAGCCCATCGGGGAACGGGAAGAAGGCATCGGAGGCTGCGACGGCGCCGCGCGCCCGCTCCGGTGCTCCGGAGGTATCGCCGGCTTCGGCGCCACCTGCGCTCTCGACGTTGGATTCGACGGCAACCCCGAGGGTATTGGCGCGTTCGACGGCGAGCTTGGCGGAGTCGACGCGATTGACCTGGCCCATCCCGACCCCGACGGTGGCGCCGTCCTTAGCGAGCAGCACGGCGTTTGACTTCACGGCCCGCACCGCGCGCCACGCGAACGCGAGGTCCGCGAGCAGCGCGGAATCTGCGGCCTCACCGGCGACGAGACTCCAGGAATCGGGATCGTCACCGAAGGCGCTGCCGTCTTCGCGCGTGCCGGCCGCATCGAGGGCGTCGACCTGCTGGGCGAGCAGCCCGCCGGAGATTGGGCGGATTTCGATGCCGGTGCGCTGCGGCGGGGCGACCTTGAGTAGCCGCAGGTTTTTCTTTGCCCGCAGGATGTCGAGGGCGTCGGCGGCAAAGCTCGGTGCGAGGACGGCCTCGGTGAAGATCGGGGCGATCTGGCGGGCGAGGTCCGCATCGACCTCGGTGTTGACGGCGATGATGCCGCCGAACGCGCTCATCGGATCGCACGCGTGTGCCGCGGCGTGTGCCTTCGCGATCGTGTCGGCGACGGCGAGGCCGCACGGGTTCGTGTGCTTGATGATCGCGCACGTGGGCTGCTCGCCGTGATCCCAGGCGGCGCGCCACGCGGCGTCCGCGTCGACGTAGTTGTTGTAGCTCATGGCCTTGCCGCCGAGCTGCTCGGCGCTCGCCAGTCCCCCGCCCGAGCCGTACAGCGCCGCTTGCTGGTGCGGGTTTTCGCCATAGCGCAGATCCGCGCTCTTGTGCCATGTCTTGCCGAGCCAGCCGGGCAGCTCGCTCTCGCCGCTGATGTCGGCGAGCCAGCTCGCGACCGCGACATCGTAGGTCGCACTGTGGCGGAATGCGTCGAGCGCGAGGGCGCGGCGCTCCTCGTCGCTAAAGCCACCCGCACGGACGGCTTCGGCGACCTCACCGTAGCGGGCGGGGTCGACGACGATCGCGACGCTGCCGTGGTTCTTCGCGGCCGCGCGCACCATCGTCGGCCCACCGATATCGATCTTTTCGATGCACTCGGCTACCGAGGCGCCGGAGGCGACGGTCTCGGCAAACGGGTAGAGGTTCACGACGACGAGGTCGATTCCGGCGACGTCGAGGTCGGCCAGCTGGGCGATATGGTCCTCGTTCGTGCGGTCCGCGAGGATGCCCGCGTGGATCTTCGGGTGCAGCGTCTTGACGCGGCCATCGAGGCACTCGGGGAAGCCTGTGACGGTCTCGACGGGCGTGACCGCGACTCCGGCGTCGGCGATCGTGGCAGCGGTCGATCCCGTGGAGATGATCTCGACTCCGGCATCGGCGAGGGCTCGGGCACACTCGACGATCCCGGTCTTATCGAAGACGGAGAGTAGGGCGCGGGAAATGGGGCGGCGGGTCATGACCATCCTTTTAGCTAGCTACTGCTCCCCCACCCAGGCGTGCGATGCGGGACGGATGCCATCGGCCGCTTCCCGGTGGTGCTCCACCTGACTCGCCAGTCGCGGCCGCGCCCATCGTATCGCGCTAGGCGCCGATCCGGGTACGGCGTCCCGCAACCGTCCAGCCCTCGCGGCACATTCGGCCGACGATGTCGACGAGCTGGGCCCGTTCGGCGACCTTGATGCGCTCTAAGAGCGTGTCTTCCGTGTCGTCGAATTCGACGGGTACGACGACCTGGGCGAGCACGATCCCGGTATCGACGCCCTCGTCGACGACGAAGAGCGTCGCCCCGGCGATCTTCACCCCGTAGGCGAGCGCATCGGCCGGGCCGCGTATGCCTGCAAATGAGGGCAGCAGCGAGTTGTGCGTGTTGAGGTATCGGCCGGAAAAGCGCGTGACGAACTCGGCGCCACAGAGCTTGAGGAAGCCCGCCGAAATTACGAGGTCGGGCTCGAATGCGGCGACGGTATCGGTCAGCGCGAGGTCCCAGTCGGCGCGTGAATCGAAGTCGGGAACCCTCGTGATGAACGTCGGAATCCCGGCCGCTGCCGCAAGCGCGACTCCGCCGGTGCCCTCGCGGTCGGCACCGGCGGCGACGACCTGCGCGCCATAGGCCGGGTCTTCACACGCGGCAAGGAGCGCGGCGAGGTTGGAGCCCCCACCGGAGACCAAAACGACGATGCGGGCGGGGCGGCCCGGGGCAGAAAGGGGCGCGGTTACAACCGGAGCGGGGGTTCTCACGCGGACCAGCGTAACCGGGCGAGGTAACTGGCGTGCTTGAATGGGATAGTTACCGTCTCTCGGAGAGTGTTGTGTCGAGTCCATCAAAGCCCGAAAACGATTCACCTGAGGCCGCCAAAGCGAATGCCGATGCCCTCATGTCCGCGACCCAGCCTGCGGTTGCGACCGGGCTGTTGCTCGTCTTAGCGATGGTGCTGAATACGCCGCGCGCCCCGTTGTGGGCGGTCATCGCCAGCGCCCTGACGGCCATCGCGGTGATCCCCGCGGGCATCTATGCCATCCGAAAACTGCGCGGGGTCGAACGTGCACGCCTGTTCCGGTTTTTCCTCATCATCACGATGGCGATCGCGGGCGTCTTCGCGCTGTCGACGATCGTGCAGCTCGTCGCTTTCGATTCAACGAGCGCGTACCTGCAATGCGTGTCCACGGCGCTGACGGAAGAGGGCAGGGTCGCGTGTGAACGCGAACTCACGAATTCCGTCTTGCGTCAGCTCTTCGGTAACTGATCGCCGTCCTCGCGAAGGAAGTCCGGCATCGCCGCTACTTCCTCCTCGTCGGCCTGGGGCGCCGGGGCAGTCGGCTGGGTGGCGGGCTTGGCCGCCTTTCCTTTGATCCACGTGCGTGTTGCCGGATGGGACAGGACGGTCCCGAGTACGTAGGGCAGCGCTATGGCGAGAAGCGAAAACGCCAGCATGTGCAGCGGCCAGACGCCGTTTCGCGCGAGCAGTCCCCGCCCGACAGCTCCGGATGTCACCACCGCCGCGAGCACGGCAGCGGCGACGAGGAGCACCGCGACCGTCACGGCTTTGAGGCTCGCAGCGCTCAGGGTCTCTTCCCCGCGCCGGTGGTTGTGCCAAAGCGCGAGCGCCAACACCGCAATAGCTGGCACGAGGAGCATGGCCATCGACCAGGCAGAACGCGGACCGGCCCCAAGGATCGGGACTGCCGGTAGGAGTCCCGTCGCATCCTGGCCGGGGGCGAATCGCACCGGGCCCACCGAATATCCTGCTCCGGTCAGCCAGCCGAATGCCCACGTCACCGCTGTCGGCAGGTATCCGAGCTGGGCGAGCCAGATCGCGATCGTATCGGCGACCGATTCTGACAGTCCCGTCGTCGCGTACGAGACACGATGCCACGCCGCGATCACCGCTGCCACGAAGGCAGCAAGGCCCAGCAGCGAGAGCCACCAGATCCCTCGGATTGCCTCGGAAACCGCGCGCCGCATCCAGCCCGGGAGGCGCTCAAGGAGTCGACGCACCGTGCGGTAGTGACCGTTCCATTCGTTCGAGTCGAGCGCCCGCTCCTCGGGCCCCATCGCGGCAAGATTCCCAAGGGCCGCCACGATTCCCGCGACAACGGCAGCCGCGAGGCTCCGCAAGCCCGTCCCCGCGATGGCACCGATCATGACGGCGGCCGCGGACGCGCCCGCGCCCGTGCACCACAGTTGGCGCAAGCCCGTGCCATCCAACCGGCGGCACGCGGCGTATGACAACAACCCTACGAGGAGCGTCAGGAGGCTCGGAGCTAGTGAGATCGGCCCGATCGACGTCTCAATGGGCTGTCCGAACGCGAGAAAAAACGCTCCCGTAGCGATCTTGAGCGCGGCCGTCCACGTCGCGTTACCGAGCTGAGGAGCGGTCGCGGTCGAGGTATACGCGATGAGCGCAACGGAGGCGACCGCAAGCCACGTCAGCACCACGGCTTCGACCCCGGCAAGGGTGGCACGAAGCCAGCCAACCGGCAAGAAACGAGGTGATGTCGTGGTAAAGGTGCTCATCGCCCTTTAGTGTAGGCGGGCGCCCTTAGGTCCCGAGCGCCGACAGGCTAGGGGTAAAGATACTCATGCGGCGGATCAGCCGGGCACCGCTTCCAAAACTGCTTGCCCTCCTCTGTCGTCGTATCGCCGATCGACAGCGAATCCACCTGCCAGGTATACGTCGAGGCGGGAATCCACGGCATCTCTTCGCCACCATTCATCCGCTGCTTGAACTCCTCAAAAGACGGAATCGTCGGATCCTTCCATTTCACACCCGCAGCTTTCGCGCAAGGAATGAAGTACTGGGTGTAGTACTCGTAGATCACCGTGTATTGCTCCGGCGTGAAAGTGCCGTCGTGCGCCGGGTCAACCGAATACTTCGCCGAACACTCCCAGTTCGCAATATCGTAAGCAGATTGCTGGGCAGGTTCAACCGGTGGTTGCAACACCGGCCTGTTTCAGGGATTGTAGTGCTTCGCCGAAGACTTCGGCGGGGGTCTTCCAGCCGAGGGTC
>NZ_MQVR01000042.1 GCF_001907295.1 Bowdeniella nasicola | reverse complement strand
CTATCTCGCACCGGCCGACTACGCTCGGCAGTGCACCCATCAAATCGAAACCGACGACTCGCACAACGTCCGGACCTAACCGTGGGGGCAGGTCACGGGGGTCTGGAACGACATTCGGCTTCTCTCGGTAAGGCTGGCAGGTGGTCAGGCGATGGCGTCGTCATCTACGGCCACCACGGTGTCGTAGAGGCCGTAGCGCCGCAGGCCCTTGTGGGACTCGATGCCGGTGTAGGACAGGGACGAGTCCTCGTAGCGGCGGAAGGCGAAGACGGCCTGGTTCATGTGGGTCGCGTTGAAGACGCCAAGGTTCACGAGCAGATGGAAGTCCTCAACGGTCAGTCCAGTGACGGTGCGGAACAGGCCCGGTTCGAGCTTGGTGATGACATCCTGGAGGGTGTTCTCGCGGAAGTCGGTCAGGTACATGAACGCCGGGATGCGGGTGGCGAACTTGACCAGCTTCTCTTGAATCTGCTTCCGCTTGGACTTGTACTCCTCCTCTTCCGCCGTGAGTTCCTTCTTCTCCGCCGGAGTGATCTCTTGGCCCTTCTCCTTCTTCGCCTTCTTCACGGCGTC
The DNA here is from genome assembly GCF_001907295.1 of Bowdeniella nasicola. GTDB lineage: Bacteria > Actinomycetota > Actinomycetes > Actinomycetales > Actinomycetaceae > Bowdeniella > Bowdeniella nasicola. The sequence continues at coordinate 21,873 of NZ_MQVR01000042.1, read as the reverse complement.
GCTCTTGTTCACGACGGTCTCGAAGATGTCGTTGCCGAGCGCGCGGAAACCTTCGATGTTCATGACGGCGCTGAGGGCGTCAGGGTTGTTCATGATCTTGCGCAGGGTGTCGTTGTCGACGTTGACGAGGATCGCGGACTCCCACTTGCGGGCCAGGAGGGTCGCGGAGGTGCCCGACATGGCGATGTCGAGGATGCCGCCCGCATCGACCTGGGTCATGTTCGACCCGTCGTAGGCCAGCACGGGCAGGAACTTCACGAGCTCCTCCACGGCCTGCTCGGGGTTCGGCGTCTCCGGCGACAGGCCTGCGCCGTAGTCGGCGATCTGACGTAGCGCCCGGGTGGGCGCGAAGTCGAACACGAAGCACACGGGCTTGAGGACTGCTTCGGCGCTCGGGTTGTCACCGTCGGGGTTCTTGATCGACCACGGTGACTGTACGCGGAACGCTGCCTGGAAGTATGTCTCGGGCGAGTTGAGGTTTCGCAGCATCAGGATCGAGGACCACTGCTTGACGGTGACGCCCGTGGTGAGCTTGCCGCAGGACAGGGTGATCGTCTTCGTTTCGTGGCCGTCGCCAATCGCCGCTCGCACCGGTGGGAGCGCATCCAGGCCAATGCCCGCGCCAGCACCCGCGACGACGAGAACCTGGTAGTCGTGCCAGAACACGTTCTGCTTCTCCGCGAGCAGGTTCGCCATCGCCTGGCACGCCGCAACGTTGGGCAGGAACCAGAACGAATGCTGCAGGTACGGCAGGAGCCGGACATCGGAGTACGGGAACGGCGGACGGGTGCCCATTCGCATGGCGTCGACCTGCGTGGGCAGGTGAGCGCCACGGATGAGATCGAGCCACTTCTGCACGTCGGTCTTGTGCGTGAACTCGGCGTCCTTGCCGATGCCCTTCGCCTCGAAGAACTCGTTGAGGTCGAACTCGTCGAACTCTCCCTGGTTCGCGACGGCGATGAGCTCGTCGGGCATCTGGTACGTGAACAGACGCATCTCCGGGAGCGCCCCGTACAGGTTCCACGCGTCCGGATGCGCGACGGCGTACTCGGCCTTGGCACGCTGCTCATCGGTGTAGGTCCAGTTGAAGATTTGCTCCTCGATGAACTCACCTGTGGCCAGCGCCTTGAACGGCGTGCCCGACAGGTACAGGTAGGCGCGGGTGGTGATCGGCAAGAAGTCGTCCTCGTCGTTGCCGAGCTCGTCGAGTTCCTCGTCGAAGGCCACGAGGCCGTCGTTGTACTCGGCGGCCAACTCCTTCTGCTTGACCTTCTCGTCCTCGCCCTCGAACAGCTCTTTAGCGGACTCTCGCCAAGCGCCGAAGTGGTACTCGTCGAAGATCACGAGGTCCCAGTTTGTGGTGTGGACCCACTCGTTCTTCGCCTTGATGAGCCCGGTCTTCCGGTCGCGCCCGAGCAGGTCCTGGAACGAGCCGAAGTAGACCAGCGGCCGAGTCTTGTCGGCATCGTCCGGGCTACCCCCGGTGGCCGAGGAGAGGTACTGCCAACCGTCGAAGTCAGCGTGCGACTCCAAGTCGGTCTGCCAGGCATCTTCCACCGCAGGCTTGAAGGTGACCACGAGGATGCGTCTCGCGCCGAGCCGCTTCGCGAGCTGGTAGGAGGCGAAGGTCTTCCCGAAGCGCATCTTGGCGTTCCAGAGGAACCGTGGCACCGCCTGGGAATCCTCGGCCCATATCGACTTGAAGTAGCCCTGCGCCTTCTCGACGGCACTGGCCTGCTCCGGACGCATCGGGAACGTCTCGTGGTGCGTGCCGCTGAGCTTGACGCCGGTGCGAAGCTCGGTGATCGCCGTACGCACATCCTCCGGGGTGCAGCGCATCCATTCCCGAGACGAGCCGAAGATCGGGTTCTCAAAGCCCTTGTCAATCAGCCGCTGGCGCACATCCGAGTCGCGAAAGATCGACCCGTCGCCGCGTTCGGCGAGCTCGTCGACGTGGAGCGTGTAGGCCTGCTGCATCTGGCCCTGAGACTCGCGGATGCGCGCATTCACATCCGTCTTCGTTGTCTGCCCGACCTTGAGAAGTCCTGCATATCCTGCTGGTGGATCGTTCGGCGACCACGCGTAGATGCGCAGCCTCGCTTCCGGTCTCTCTGGGAGAAGCTCGTCGATGTCTCTACTCATCGCTATCGTCGGCCCCGTCCTCGTCGAAGAGGGTGTCGTCGTGGGCAGCGACCTGGGACTCGATGAACGCGATCTCGTCATCGGTCAGTCCGTAGCGCTCGTACAGAAGAACATCTGTCCAGTCCCGATCGAGAGGAACATCTGGGACAAAAGCGTACACATCCCGAGTAGCGTGCTGAGTGGACTTACGGAGCGACACAAGGAAGCGGACAAAGCGGGTGCGCAGATACGCTGCATACCGCGTCGCCTCCTCCTCAGCGTCAAACCTTCCAGCGACAAGATACGTCTCCGTGCAAGCTGTGCCGGGGCCAGCAATGATCGGTTTGGAGAGGAACTTGGTCTCGACCGCAGCGCTCGTGCCCTGCACAGCAGTCATCAGGACCTTCCACTGATCGATCCACCCGTCACTCAGCGGAACCTCACTTCGGGCGACCCAAGTGATCTTGCGAGAACCGAACAGCTGTACCGGGTCCTTCAAACCGCTGGCGGTTGGCTTGCCATGAAAGAAGGTGCGTAGACCGAATGGCTTGCCTGCAGACACGCGAGTGTCGAGCGTTGGCTCCTGCCTCGCTCGAACCTTTTCGAGAATCGGAACGGCTTCATTGCGTCGGACGAGTACGTCGTACGCGTCGAGATAGCGAGCAACAGGTGCGCCGAGCGGCTCGCCGTCCCACATGGTCTGGATCGTGCAAGGACCGTCGTATTCGCGATCCCAGAGGAAATACGAGACTCCGCCTCGGATCTTTACGCCGGGGAAGGCCTCGTAGAGTTTGGGGTAGTCGACGATATCGTGCATGCGATGGTCGGAGAGCATCTTCTTGCGGTACTCATCGAGGCCCTTGCCTCCCGCAAACCAGCGAGACGGAGTGACAAAGACTGCGAAGCGTGGGTCGAGCCCCAGCGCCTTCTCTACGAACATCTGGTAGATCGGTGCAGCGGAGGTGCCGTAGCCGCCGTCGCTGAGCTGGTAGGGCGGGTTGCCAATGATGACGTCGAACTGCATGTTGTCTCCGAACAGCTCGGCGATGCGAGCTTTGATGTCGTCGGTGTGGATGAAGGCGTAGGCGTGAGTCTCAAGATCGTCGCCCCGGGCGTAGTCGTCCTCGCCCGCTCCGCAGTAGATGCACTTGCGGTTGGTATAGACGATGACTTCTTCGCTGGTCAGCGGATCGGATCGGAACTCTCGTTTCCCACCGCCCCAGGTGTGCTCGGTGCGCTCGAACCAGATATTGCCGTCCTCGGTCGTGAATGACCTGGCGATCGAGTGCGGGCCGTTGGCGAACTTCGAGCAGTAGACGCTCCGGCGCGCAAGCAGCGCAGTGAGCTGGGTGATCCCGATGCCGAACACCTGATGGGTGAGGATGTGATCGACGCGTTCAGCGAGGTCGGGGATTGCCAGGACCAGTCCGTCGGTGAGTCGACGGACGATCTCGCGGAGGAACACGCCGGACTTGGTGAACGGATCGGGAACCGGTGCGGATTGGATACAAGGCAGTAACCAGCAGTCGTTGAGGAAGCGGCAGAAACGTGCCTGCGACTAGCAGAAACGCCCAACCGTGACCACCCGACCGCCAAGATTCTCGCGTCATCGTCGATCTGTATACAGACAAGGGAGCGACGACCGGCTTGGCGCAACCCCCTATCCACTGTCTGCAGAGGTCCCGCCAAAAGGTGTGAGTAGTGCCAGAAGATGTAGGTGACACGGCTTGCTATTCGTCCTTTTCAGAGCGTGTATATGACTAGCTCAACGACAAGGAGAAAGATCATGGACACTTTTCGACCTGGCCCTACGGACTCAATCGTGAGGTTTCATCTGACGAACTTCCTGTTGGAAAACCTTGCCCATGAGGGTCACGTTGAATGGCTAGAGGCTTTCAAAGCACACAAGCATGTTGCCGAGGTGCTTGGTCTGGTGACGCGTGAACTACCCTGGCTAGCAACCCGCACGGATCCACAAGGACACAAGTCTTTCGGCGTTCGCATGTCGCGCAAGATTATGTGCGGCGACTGCGGACGAGCGTTCGGCCACAAGACCTGGCACTCGGGCACCCCGAACCGGGTCGACGTGTGGGAGTGTCCCACGAACTACGTCAAGCGCGGCACCTGCGCCACCAGCCACCTCTACCAGGAAGTGCTGCTGGTGAAAATGGCTGAAGCGTTGCAGGTGCTCGCTGGGCGCAACCGCGCGGCGGTCGACCAGGCCGTGCACAAGCTTGCGTACAACCGGTGTGCGACGACGCCCATCGACGCTCCACACGGCGATCGACAAGCTCCTGACCGAATCGCCGACGCAGCTTGCGCTCCACATCCCGGATTTCCTTGCCGTTCTGGAGGGTGGGTGCATGCTCACCGATGGCAGGCTCGGTTTCGTGTTCATCACCGGCGAAGCCGTCACCCTCGACCTGCCGCAACGCTGGAGCCCCGTGATGCGCCCAGGCGAACTCGCAACTACGAGCGCTACCGACCGGTTGGCGGAGGCATCCTCGACCTCGGATGTGCGTACCTGTGCTCTGACGCAGATGGCCTTACTCGAAAGCATCATCCGCGCATAATGCCGGGCCACCAAAAACCACCCAGTTCATACTAATTCCACTTGATTCGGATGAAATCATATGAAATACTATCCTCGTTCAGGACGAGGAGGACTGGGATGGAACAGGAACCTGACCGTTGGATTGGAATCGATGAGGCGTCGGCATATCTGGGCGTAACCAAAGACAGCATCCATAACTGGATTCGAAGTAGGGAGCTCGACATCCCTGCACACAAAATTGGCAAGCTCTGGAAATTCAAGAAATCTGAGCTAGACAGTTGGGTCAAGAGCGGAAAGAGCGCATTATGAGTATTGCAATTGAACGGGAGACCCATAAAAAGGTAATTGTTCCCCCGATAAAGATCCAAGGAATAAAAACCAAGCTTGTTCCATTTATTATAGAGACAGTTACGTGGAATCAGGAGGGGCGCTGGATTGAGCCGTTCCTCGGCTCCGGGGTTGTCGCTTTTAATATTGCACCCCAGCGAGCGTTGCTGACTGACAAGAATCAGCACATCATCAGGCTATATCAGGACATTCAGTCTGACCGTATCAACAGCAGAGTTGTCAGGCAGTTCTTAGAGTTCCACGGTGCCCAGCTTTCTAAGGAAGGCAAAGAATACTATTTGGAGATGCGCCAGAAGTTCAACGAGAACGCAGACCCACTGTATTTTCTCTTCCTGAATCGATCAGACTTTAACGGCATGATTCGCTTCAATAAATCAGGTGGCTTCAACGTCCCATTTTGCCAGAAGCCCGATCGCTTCTCTAAGGCGTACACCACAAAGATCTGCAACCAGATTGAAGCGGTTGCTTCCGTGATGCGGGATAAAGATTGGGAGTTCAAGGCCGCACCCTGGCAGGAAACAATTATCCGAGCCCAGCGGGGTGATTACATCTACATTGATCCGCCGTATATCGGCCGAGACACTTCATATGTGGGTGAATGGCCCGAATCTGAAGCGATCGAGCTAGCACGCCTTGCTCACGAAACCCCTGCAGATGTTTGTCTTTCGATGTGGAAAGAGAACAAATTCCGCAGGAATGAGCACCTATTTGATTACTGGAGCGATTTCGTGTGGCACGAACGGGATCACTTCTACCACTTTGGCGCAAAGGAGAGCAACAGGCACGCTATGACTGAAGTCCTGGCTACAAATCCCTAGGCGACAAGTCACTCTGATCGAACGAGAAGCTCTCTACGCGCTTCAGTACATCGACTAGGTCGAACGGCCGCAAAAGGCTGAGTCCTTCACTCTGCTTTGGGAGCCATTCCAGAAATTCTGGTAGAGACGTGTACGCTTTGTTTGCTGACCTGTACTTGGGATAATTTGCCCAGTACAGGTCGTACACATCCTCGCCAAGGGTAGCGAAAGGGCTGTTCCCTTCTACAGAATCTTCAAAGTTGCGCGTTCTGATCGAGCCGATGTTTTCGGTATTGCCAGACCCTGGCTTATCGCCAGAGATTCGGTACTTCTCTTGCATAAAGTATTTGACGTTGGTGTAGGGAGTTTCAATGCTGGCTCGGTCGGCAAAGTCAAATACTTTACTTTCCTGCGCAAAGCCGTTGCGGTTGTAGACAAAGCCGATCACGTAGTGCTTAGCGTAGTCCGTGTACTTGTATTCAATATTCTTAGTGTTATTGCGCATGTACGACGCGAAGGCCCCGAGTGTGAATTTGATTTGCGACCGCTCGGAGGCCACATACGTCGTCTTGATGTCCACGGCGATTTTCTCGGTTGAATCTGGGTCGTCCATAAGGACAAAATCCGGGTAGACCGTCTGAGATGCCGGTGTGATGATACTCAGATTATGTTCCGCTGCAATTTCCTCCAGAACAGGTTGAGCTAGAATCTCAAAAACTCTCCCGATGATTTTGGAATCCGTTCCGAGCGAATGGACTTTGTCGTCAGTTCCCAGAATTCCGTAGACATTAAGGTCGACGGTCTCCATTTTCTTGTAAAAATCCTTAATAAGGTTGGGTGCAGTCATTACTTTACTTTTCCTCGTTCCGAGATGTGCATTTAAGTGCGGTTTCAAACAGATCCTCGACTCGGCATTCAAGTGTGGTCGCGATTTTCATGAGGACTGTCATGCTTACGGGTTCGTTTTTGCCGAGTTTGGCTAACGAGTTTGTGCTGATTCCGGCGGCTTCACGTAGCTGGACTTTGTTCATATTTTTGTCTATGAGTATTTTCCAGAGTTTGTTGTACTGGAGTTTCATGGGCGTTCCTTTCGGCTCCACTTTTCACCGAAGAGGGCTTGCTCGTTGTTGTCGAGTTTGAGCACGGTGGTCTCTCGCAGAATGTGCTGGGCCTCTTGGGTGCATTCGCTGGTTTTGTCAACGGCGATGAAAATCTGTTTTTCGATTTGGTCGTTGTAGACGCGGATGAGGTTACTGAGATCCGGTCGAGGCATAGAGTCAAACATGACGGAGTCATGTGCCAGTGCGGGTAACACTGTGTTCTGAAGAACAGCAAGGTCATAGATAATCATGCTGCGATGATTCGTGCCAGTGCCCTTATCCTTAGGGGTCTCAAACGTGTAGCTGTTATATGCGCTCAGCGTGAGCTGTGGAGCGTTGTACTCCCCGCCGGTTACCTCGTCGTTGATCGCTTCCATTTGGGTGTTGATAGCGATTTCGATGGCTTCGAGAACGGTGGCTACTTGGTTGTGGTAGCGCTCGCTGGCATCTTTCTTTTCGATTCCAAGTCTGTTGCGGATATCGAATGCTTCGTTCTCGTCTTTGAGTTTGTTGATTCGTCGGTCGAGTGAGGTGTATGCATCGAGGAACTCGTCGGTGAATGCTTTGGATGCTGGGATTGAGTCCATATGTGAGAGCAATTGTGCTTCAACTTCTTGAAGTTCACTAATGTCGGCTTCAACAGCTGTTTTGGCTTGTTCGAGTTCTTCGCTGAGGATGGTTTGGATCCTTGAATGGAATTTTTCGACCTTGACGAGCGCTTCAAGGTCGGCTTCGGGAAAGAACTCGTGGAGAGCCTGTAAATCGGCTTCTGTTGGGTAAGCACCATGCTGGAGGTTCAGGTTCAGTAAGTGGAGTTCGTCTTGTCGAGCTTTGATTTCGCGGCGAGTGTCATCAAGTGAGCGTTTGAGGGCGTTTCGTTCATTCGCTTTCTCTACTTCGGTTGGTTGAACGTCAGCTTCGTCGAGGTTTGCGAGTTTTTGGCGCTCCAATTCGAGCGAAGCGATCTCAACGACATTGGCCTTGTACTTGGTCAGCCCGTCAACAGCGGAAGGGATGAATTCGTAGCGGCGCGCTGTGCGAAATGCTTTGATGCGCTCATCTGCGTCTTGGAGCTGTGTCTTGAAGTCCTCGATGGATTCGTAGTACTGGAAAAGTGAAATCAGGACGTTGATTGCGTCGCGTTTTGGTTCTTCCCCGCCCCGTGTCTGGAGGGGTTTGAGTTCGTTGTGGTTGTTCTTCCCGTAGATGCGGAAGAGACGACTGATGGTGTTACGGAACGAAGCGCCGGGCAGATTCATGTTGTATTGCTGGGCTAGCCATTGTGTGTACTTCTTGATGTCCCATGATTCGAGTACATTACGGTTCTCGTCGACTACAACGACGGTGTCCGCTTCTTCAGTGTTCCGGGAGAAGCGGTATTCAGTGTTATCAAATTCGAATGAGAAGTAGATGGTGTGGGGGTCGAGTTCGTTGACGGCGTCGCTCTGGGTGTAGGTATTTCCGCCGAATACGAAGTCAATGATGAGCATCATCGTGGATTTACCGATGGAACCTGCGGCACCCGTAACCGAACCTAGAATCGTGTTGAGCCCCATGTGGAACCGTATGGGTGGGCGTGGCTGGTCACCGATTTTGAATGCGTCGCAGCTTATTTCTTTGAGCATCTGTGGAGCATCCCTTCTTCGTTGAGGTCAATGCGGCCAAGCGCGTAGAGGCAGTCCAAAGCGTCGATGATCTTGAGCGGATCTACTGTTGTCGGGTGCAATCGCGTGGCGAGGTCTTTGGGAGACATGGGTTCACTGAGTTGAGTGAGGATTTCAGGAAGGAGTGGTAGCCCTGTGGCTTGATAGGAGAAGAGTTTGTTAGGCAGTAACATCGAAAACCTCGCAAGACTGAACGAAGTAGGAAACGACGAAAGCGCAGTAGCGAATGTCCTGTTTCGTGATTTGGCTTAACCGATCGCTTAGGTCAGCGTGGATACGCATCTTCGGGTATCCCTTCTCGACCAGCTTCTTGGATAGGGCCTTGATTTGTGCTCGTAAGAGGTTGTCGTCAAAGGTTTTGAGCCGGGCTTCTTCCTGCATTTGCCCTTCGATGAACCGGTAATACTTGGTCACGTGTCTCATTACTTCGTCGTAGAGAAAGAAGTCGATGCTCTCGTCGATCTTTGCTTTCACTGCAACGGGGTCGAATGACAATGGTTCGAAGTCTTGGAGTTTCGCATTACCGAGTTTCTCGATCACTTTGGTGATGCCACGCTCGATGTCGACCGTTGAGGCAACCTCTCGCGCCTCGGCGACCCGGGTCTGGATCTGCTTGTTCTTCTTCAGCTCGGTTTCGGCAGCCTTCTTGTGTCCGAGTGTGTAGTCGTGAAAACAGGTGGGACACAATGCAATCAGATTCGGATAGTCACGCGAATCTCCAGTGATTCTTGTGATCTCATACAGCGGTTCTGCGCGGTTGTTAGCTGCGGGGACTTGCAGGTGTTGTCCGCAGCCATTTCGTGAGCAGGTGTATTTGCATTCTTCGAGCAATCGCGACCCGAAACGACCCTTGGCAGTGGTTGAAGTAGTGCTGGCTTGTTGCAGTTTCCGATCGTTTTCAAGATCTGGGTTGACGATGAATTCAAAAGATTGCTGAAACAGGTCAAAGAGGATCTCGCCAACATTATCCTCATCGACATTTACATCCGTGAACGAGGCAATGCTCAATGCGAGCGCAGCTTTGACTTCGTCAGCCGATTGAGTCTCGATGTCGTTGACGTAGTTTAGCGAGTCGATGAAGTTGTCTCGGGTTGGGTTCGCGAGCATTCGGCGTGCCAATGTCTTTGGTAGATCGCGATTGAACCACTTGCGTAACGTCTCGTCCGAGTGATCTTCGCCCGGTGTTTTCCCTCGCGTTGTGAACCATTGTTCCTCAGGTACGGCAGAGAGTCTTTCGAGCATGTCGCGCATGAATGTTGCCGTGTTGCGCTCGCTTCCAAGATGCGGATAAGCGGCGCGTATTAGCTCAGTGAATAGCAATCTCTCACCGCCTTCACGCCAGTTTTTGTCCCACTTGTCCCAGGCTGTCCCAAAGTACCCAATCCCGCGATGGTGCGTTTTCTAACCTGAAATCAGCTCGCGAGAGATGGACAAAATTCTATCACGGCTGTGTTTTCGCAACCAGATTTTGGCTTTTGCGCATCTTTCGTTGGCTTCGTCGAGCCTGTGGCAAGGCTCGATGAGCAGGTCAATTAGGGATTGTGCACAGCCCTTGTCGACCTTGAGTACCAGGGGAAATCCAACGGTGCTCTCCCTTCGGTCACGATCACACACCGAAGGTAACGCCATACAACTGAGCTCAGGTTTCTACTCGTCCCAAGTCGGAACGATCTGCAGGAGCCACTGGGGCGGGCATCCATCCGGGTGTCCGCCCGTAGCCATGCCTATGCAGATCATTTCACCGAATTCATACGAGTAGCAGCGTCTCTTGTGGGTCTTTCCGCATCTAGCGGAAGGAGCCCACCGTGGCTACACCTACTTCTCAACCACAAGCCCGTCCATACGCCACTCGACGCAAGGTCGACTCCAATCGACGTGAGCACTGGCAGATTTACCTGCCATCCGATCGTGGATGCGCATGGGTAGAACTCATTGACTTCCCAGACGATCAAGAGTTCCGTGACCAGATCCTTGACCCGGATTTCCTTCCGGAGTGGAAACAGCTGTGGTTGGAGGACGCTTATCAGCGTTTTCGTGACCGTGAGAACGACCGCAAGCGTCGAAGCAGGGGTAAACAATCCGAGTTCGGGAGTGAGGACGACCTCCTTGACCCTCAACTCCACGCTAAGCGGCTACGGCGTGACTACGTGCGGGCGATGGTGCGGGAGGGTGAGGCGTTCGACCCCGAATTTCAATTGATTCGCCAGACGGATACGGAGGACGCTGAGAAGATGGTCGCCGAGATCCTGCTTCCGCTGACCGATCAGCAACGCAAGTACATCACCTTGTCGTTAGGTGAAGATCTCTCCTACGCAGATATCGCTCGATTAGAGCACCCCGACGCTGACCAGGCACAGATCAACAAGCTGGCTGACGCGGTGCGTAACTCCGTGAACCGTGCTGTGAAGCGAATCCACAAGATGTTCGGCACGACCCGTCCGTATTCACCCTGCCCCGAGGACGTATGAGTGCAAGCCCCACACGGCGGCAAGCACTGTTTCGAATCTTCCAGAAAGGGGAAAACTTATGGCAAAGCACAAGCTTCGCATCAACGTCACCGACGATGCGCCAGATGACTCGCTGGTTTCCGCCCGTACCGTCAGCCTGCGTGAACGACTATTGGCCAGGATCCTCGGCCGTAGGCAACGCGTCACGGTCCTCGTGCCTGGTCGTCAGGTTGGCAGCGTCGAAATTATCGAACCTGACGACGACCTCATGGCCTTGGCTGACGCTCTCAACGGGCGTACGGGAGGTGAGGGGCGATGATGGATTTTCAGGCCCGCAACAACCTGATCAACGCATGGAACCAGGCCGCCGCCTATGCGTGTGAGCAGGCGCAAGCCCTCGAAGATGACTGGTATGAGCAGGTTGAAGACCATGCAGGCATGATCGGTGACCACCCGATACCCGCCGCACGACTAGTTGGCACATCAGAACCAAGCCGTTCCCCAGCGCACGAAGAAACACCAGACATGTCTCCAGTTGCGGAGCCAGAACCTGCGGTGACTTTGGAGGACGTGCGTGGCGTGCTCGCACAGCTTTCAGCGCAAGGGCATACGGCGAAGGTTCGTGAGCTGATCGTCGAGGCTGGTGCGGACAAGCTCTCGGCGGTGGATCCAGTGAAGTTTGGCTGGCTTCTTGAGCGGGCTAAGGAGATTGCTGATGGCACCGTCTGATCACGCACTCCTCTCAGCTTCTGGTGCTCACAGGTGGCTTAACTGCACACCGTCCGCTCGGCTTGAGTCCGATGAGCCAGAGTCGACGTCGGCGGCTGCCGAGCAAGGTACCGCAGCACACGCACTGGCTGAGCACAAACTCCGCAAGGCTCTCAAGCAGCGCTCGAAACGGCCAGTCTCGTCTTGGATTGATGACGAGATGGAAAGCTTGACTGACGACTACGTCGCTTACGTCCAAGAACACATCTCGATCGCCCAGGAGACCTGTGGTGATCCGCAGGTGCTGATCGAGCAGCGCCTGGATTTTAGCCATGTGGTTCCGGGAGGTTTTGGCACCGGGGATTGCGTGATCATCGCCGAACCCAAGCTGCAGATCATCGATCTGAAGTACGGGCAAGGCGTCCTCGTCGAGGCCGCGAACAATCCGCAGTTGATGTTGTATGCGCTCGGAGCGCTTCACACCTTCGGGAGCCTGTACGACATCGAGACCGTGGCGGTGACGATCTATCAGCCGCGCCGGGCGAACGTCGACACCTGGGAAATCCCCGTCGTCGAACTCGAACAGTGGGCTGAAACCGAGGTGAAACCGAAAGCTGAGCTGGCCTCGGCTGGTGAGGGTGAGTTTTGTCCGGGCTCGTGGTGCCAGTTCTGCAAGATCGCACCCACGTGTCGGGCACGAGCCGAAGCCAACCTTCAACTTGCCAAGCTGGAGTTCGCCCCACCAGCAGAACTGTCGGACGTAGAGATTGCTGACGTGCTCACACGGATTCCGCAGCTCAAAACCTGGGCGGCGGATGTCGAAGCCTACGCGCTCTCAAAGGCCGTCAACCAGGGCGTGGTCTTTGAGGGGTTCAAGCTTGTAGCCGGACGGTCGGTACGCAAATACAGCTCCGAAACCGACGTCGCTGCAGCGGCTGAAGCGGCTGGATATAGGGACATCTATGACCGCAAGCTCATCACTCTTACAGCAATGGAAAAGCTGATGGGTAAACCCGCCTTCAACGAGATCCTCGGCGACCTCGTGACCAAACCTGCAGGCAAACCCACCCTGGTTCCTGTATCCGACAAGCGGCCAGCGCTTGACCTGGTGAGTGCGGCCAGCGATTTTCAACCAAACAAGTAACGAACAGAAAGAAGAACAAGATTATGACTACTCAGAATCCGACCCGTATTGTGACCGGCGAAGTCCGCCTCAGCTATGCGCATGTGTGGGAGCCGAACTCCATCCAAGGAGGCAAACCCAAGTACTCCGTCTCCCTGATCATCCCCAAGACTGATACCGCCACGATCACTGCGATCGAGAAGGCCGTGGACGCAGCCATCGAAGCAGGTATCGGGAAGTTTGGGGGCAAGCGACCCAACAAGGCCGCCCTCAAGCTGCCGCTGCGTGATGGGGATATTGAGCGTGACGACGAAGCCTACAAGGGCGCCTACTTCCTCAACGCCAACTCTCTGACCGCTCCACAGATTGTTGATATGAACGTCGCCCCGATCCTGGACCGCGCCGAGGTCTACTCGGGCTGCTACGCCCGCGTATCCCTGTCCTTCTATGCGTTTAACACGAACGGCAACCGAGGAATCGCCTGCGCACTGGGCAATATTCAAAAGACCCGTGACGGCGAGAGCCTTGGCGGTGGGCGCGTGAGCGCTGAGACTGACTTCGGTGCCTTCGCCGCTGATGACGACTTCCTGAACTAACCATCCCCACACGTGGAGGGAACCAGCGTTCATTGTTGGTTCCCTCCACATTTTCCTCTATGTGAAAGGAACCTCGTCATGCGAACACTCTTCTGCGATATCGAGACTTTCAGTCCTGTTCAGCTCGCCAAGACAGGCGTCTACCCGTATGCCGAACACCCAGACTTCGACCTGCTCCTCTTCGGATATTCGGTCGACGGTGGCCCGGTCGAAATAGTGGATTTTGCCAGCGGCGAGACCCTGCCCGATGAGGTTCTCGCAGCACTGGTAGATCCATCCGTGGTCAAGTGGGCGCATAACGCCGCCTTCGAACGTGTCTGCTTGTCAGCGTGGCTACGAGCGCATCATTCGGAGCTTCTCGGTGAGGGGTTTCTTGACCCAAGGCAGTGGCGGTGCACTATGATCTGGTCGGCCTACCTTGGTCTGCCGATGAGCCTCGACGCAGTGGCCGCCGTCCTCAAACTCGACGTCCAAAAAGACACAGTAGGCAAGAAGCTGATCAAGCAGTTCTGCACACCCGCCACACCCTCAGTCTTGAATGGCGGTAAGCGACGTAACCCACCATCGGCTGATCCGACCGGGTGGGCGCGGTTTATCGACTACAATCGTCGTGACGTTGAAGTTGAGCTCGCTATCCACGACAGACTGGCGTTTTTTCCGATGCCAGAGGCCGAATGGGACACCTACGCTCTTGACCAATGCATTAATGATGCTGGGATTCTTCTCGACCACACGCTCGTGGACAACGCCGTTGCCGTGGATGAACATCACCGTAACGCGTCGCTTGCGCGTGCGCAGAAGCTCACGGGGTTGGACAATCCCAATTCGCCGATCCAGCTCAAACAATGGCTTGTCACCAGAGGTTGCGAACTCGAATCGCTAGCGAAAGCCGAGGTCGATGCCGCCCTCGATACCGCGACTGGCGTGGTGAAGGAAGTCCTCGAACTGCGCGGTGATCTGGCGAAATCTTCGGTGAAGAAATACCAGGCGATGCACAACGTCGCAGGCGCTGATGGTCGTGCGCGCGGGCTGATCCAGTTCTACGGCGCGGGACGCACCGGCAGGTTCGCCGGACGCCTCGTCCAAGTCCAAAACCTGCCCAGGAATTACCTGCCTGATCTTGACCAAGCCCGCTCGCTCGTCCAAACAGGCAACCTCGACGCACTTGAGCTACTCTACGAGTCCGTGCCCGACACCCTCAGCCAACTCATCCGCACCGCGTTTATCCCTTCACCTGGGCACAGGTTTATCGTTGCGGACTTTTCTGCAATCGAGGCGCGCGTTATCGCATGGCTTGCAGGAGAAACAACTACCCTGGCCGCCTTCCGTGAGGGCAAAGACCTCTACTGCGAAACCGCATCGCGTATGTTCGACGTCCCGGTCGAAAAACACGGCATTAATGGCGAGCTTCGGCAGAAGGGGAAGATCGCGGTGCTCGCCTGTGGTTATGGCGGCTCCGTCGGAGCGCTCAAAGCCATGGGAGCCTTCACCATGGGCTTAGCCGAGCACGAACTCAAACCAATCGTGGACGCATGGCGGCAAGCCAACCCACACATCGTCCAACTCTGGGCAGACGTTGAACAAGCCGCTATCGCCGCGATCTCGTCGCGCCAGCCGATCCGGCTGCGCAACCTGCGCTTTAGCGTTGAGTCCGGGATTCTCTTCATCGAACTACCCTCGGGTAGACGGCTTGCCTATGTGCAGCCGCGTCTGGGTGAGAATCGTTGGGGCGGTACGTCCATCACCTACACCGGAACCACCACAGCACGCCGCTGGGGACAGTTAGAAACCTACGGCGGGAAGCTGGTCGAGAACATCGTCCAGGCGATCGCTCGTGACCTGCTCGTGGTTGGCATGCACGCAGTCGCCAAGGCGGGGCATCGGATTGTGATGCATGTTCATGACGAGATCGTCATCGATGAACCCACAAACTTGGACTTCGCCGTCGCCGATGCGTGCAAGCTCATGTCCACGCTCCCGGCCTGGGCTGAAGGCCTGCCGCTGGATGCGGACGGGTACGAGTGTAATTACTATCGCAAGGACTAAATATTTGGATCTTCCCGCTTGATTGGCTCAGGGGTCAACCCGAGGTACTGGTTCGATGGGTTGAGCATGCTTGCGAGGTTTGCGAGTGATCCGTCTTCTAAAAGCGCCGGGTTCTTAACCATCTTGAGAATTAGAGCTTGTAGCTGCTCAGAAGGAATCTGCGAAAGCGCTTGTTCAATTTCTGCGTAATCTTCAACATCCACAATTCGCGCGGATTTGACCATGCGTAGCTGTTCGTCGCTATACGCCTTTGCTGCAAGCCCTGCGATAATCCGCGCCATTGCCTCTTGACGGGACATCACCTGTCTTTGATCTCGTTCAATGGCGGCATGCTCGTCGCGTGCTGGATCGAGCACCTGTGTCTCGGGCTCATCAGACTTCTTCTTTCGTCCGATGTTGCGGATCCGTTTCGCTTGACGGTTGACAGCAGGTCGCGCTGTTTCTTGCCACCACTGTTTGACGTGAGGAGCCGCCTTGGCTATCCCTGCCACCGTAACTGCGACAAGAAGTGTACCGATTGCTTCGGCGAGCTCATTGGATTCTTCAGATTCGCGGCGATAGTCAGAGGTGACAAACGTGTTCTCATACGAGTATTCGTCTGCCGAATTCAAGCGATCTTCATCGGGTACGAAGCGGGCGTGACCGGACAATACTCGATCTTCGTTGTAGAGGTTCTGATGAAGCGAACCATCGTCCCTGTGTCCAGGGTTGCCAACCGTCTCGTCCCACTCGTAGTAGCCGTAGATCCTTCCCATAACGCAATTCTAGTTTCGTATCGAACGAGAAACACTTCTATCACCAAGCGAGTTGGCGTGCAGGAATCATGATGGAACTAGCCAGCGCCGCTTCTACTCGTCACTGAGAAGCACGTTTGGATCGGTTGTCATGAACTCTCGAAGATACGCAGTGATCTGCTGATTCGCAGCATTCGGTGCTGGGTCGTTGTCGAGGTCGCGCAGATATTCCATGAAGGCGAACAGGCGCATGTTTTTCACCATCGCCCACACCGTTGCTTTATCAATCTCACTCATACCATCCATGTTCACTCCCGCAGCACTGTTTGTCTGCGGGGTATACGTGGCATCTCGTGTGAAGCAATTTCCATGGCACCCGTCCGGATTGGGTGGTGCTCGAGGGCGTATGTGCGAGAGCCCCAAAGCTCAGTGACCACAAACCCGCCCAGGGGTAACTCCTTGAAGGTTTGCGGCCTACCACTGAGAGCTTCTCGCACCAACCGGCGCACATTCGTCTATTTGGCTCTCAGAACAGGAGCCTGTCATGGGCAAAACCATCCAAACCTTCACCAACGACCGTTTCGGGCAGGTACGCAGCTTCACCGCTAATGATCAGACATGGTTCATCGCCACCGATATCTGCCAGGCCCTAGATCTCACGAACCCCTCGGTTGCCGTTTCGCGTCTCGATGCCGATGAGAAGGCTAAGTTCAACTTAGGGTTCTCTGGCGGTGCTACATGGTGCGTCAACGAGCCCGGCCTCTACGCGCTGATCATGGCATCACGCAAATCAGAAGCGAAAGCGTTCAAGCGTTGGGTCACCCACGAGGTGCTGCCGTCAATCCGTCGCTATGGCCTGTATGCCACCGACGAGCTGGTCACTAATCCCGAAGCGCTCCTCAAAGTGCTCGATGCGTACGTCGCTGAACGCCGCAAAACCGCAGAGCTCACGTTGCAGAATCTTGCTCAAGCCCAAGCCCTGGCTGAAGCGAAGCCGAAACTGTCCTACTACGACATGGTTCTCGAAGCTAAGGACGCTTTGCCGATCACGGTGATCGCGAAGGACTATGGGCTTTCTGGTCGCAAGCTCAACCAGCTCCTTCACGAACTCGGTATTCAGTACAAGCAATCGGGGGTGTGGCTGCTCTACGCACGGCACGCAGGCAACGGTTACACCGACACCAAAACCCACGTCATCGATGACGGCAACCGCACCCGGATTCACACCTACTGGACACAAAAGGGCCGCCTCTTCATCTACGAGGCCCTCAAGAACCAGCTCGGCATTTTGCCTGTCATTGAGCGTGAAGGTCAGGTGCAAGCATGAGCGCCACCACTTTGGATATTGGGTTTTCGAGGAAGAACACCGAAGGCTATCTGGATTTAACGAGCTATCACGCTTTGAAGAAGTTGCAGCGCGAACAGTTCGGCTACCGGCCCTTGGTTTATATCTGCTCGCCGTATTCGGGCGACACGGAAGCGAACGTTGAGCTCGCCCGCCAATTCTGCTCTTTCGCAGTAGCGGCAGGCAAGATCCCATTCGCCCCACACCTGCACTATCCGCAGTTTATGGATGACGCCGATCCTGATCAGCGTGAGTTGGCGATGTTTTTCAACAGGGTGTTGCTCGCCAAGTGCGAAGCGTTGTGGGCATATGTCGGACGCGTCAGCCTTGGTATGCGCTTAGAGATCGGGTGGGCGCGCGACCTCGAGTTGCCGATTAAGTTTTTCGATTCTGAATTCCAGGAGGTCACGCCATGACCACGCCCTTCACCCTCCATGCCGCCACCGTTACCGGCGTGCAGAACAACAACCACTACCCAAACAGGCACCGGGTCACTGACGCGGCCTCACTATCGAGGGTCGCGGGTTTCGATCATGTGGCCGCCACCTATGTGAATGATCGCCGCTCAACCGCAGCCTTCGTGGCGTCGGATTGCGTGGTGATGGATATCGACAACGACCACACCGAAACCCAAACCGAGTGGATCACACCAGAGCGCTTGGGCGAGTTGATGTCTGGGGTGGAGTTCATGACCGCCACCTCGCGTAATCACATGAAGGCGAAGGGTGTGCTTTCGGCGCGGCCGCGTTTCCACGTCTACTTCCCAATCCACGAAGTACACGACGCAGACGAATACGCGGGATTGAAGCATCGCCTCGCGGCGAGGTTCGCGTTCTTTGACAGTAATGCTTTGGATGCAGGAAGGTTCATCTACGGCACCCCTAACCCGCAAGTTACGGTGCATGAGGGCGACCAGTTGCTCGATGCATGGCTCGATAACGCTGACGAGATCGACGTGTTTGCCACCTTCGATCAAAGTACTCTCGTGATTGGTGAAGGGTCGCGCAACGCCACCCTCTCACGCTTCGCAGGCAGGGTCCTCATCCGCTACGGGCAGACAGATCAAGCCCGTGACCTGTTCGACCGCAAAGCATCATTATGCGAGCCGCCTCTGTCGGCTGGTGAGTTACAGACGATCTGGAATAGCGCGTGCAGGTTCGCCACGAAGGTCGCCTCCGACCCGAGCTATCTGCCACCGGAGGCGTATGCGCAGTTGACGAGTTTGAAGCCGGAGGATTTCACTGATGTCGGCCAAGCCATGGTTCTCGCCAGTGAATATGCGAATCGGATCTGTTACTCGCCAGCGACAGCGTGGATGGTTTACGAAGGCGGGGTGTGGGAGGAAAACGAACCCAAAGTCCAACACGTCGTCCAAGAACTGACCACCCGCCAGTTAGAGCAAGTAGATGCTGAGCTGGAGGCCATCAGCCAGCGCGCCAACGATCTCGGGGTGACGGCGATGCTCGCGGCCATGACGAAAACCAAAGCGCTGGGGATGTTCAGTTCTGAGCAGGCGCGGGTGTATCGGGAACTGACGGCGGCCCAAGAGTGGCAGAAGTTCATCTACAGATGCCGCTCCGACCGCACGATTCAGGCGGTTATGCGCCAAGCAAGGCCTCTCGCGCTTAGCAATCCCGAAGTGCTCGATGCTGACGCTTATTTGCTCAATACGCCCTCGGCAACGTTTGACCTGCGTGACGGGAGTAGGCGTGATCATGACCCTGCGGACATGGTCACCAAGCAAACCGCCACCGACCCCAGCGATATTGGCTTGCAGGTGTGGCGTGATTCCCTTGAGCTGACCTTCGGCGGCGACCAAGAACTCATCGCCTACGTTCAGCGGGTGTGTGGATTAGCAGCGATTGGCAAGGTGCTCATCGAAGCCCTCATCATCGCTTACGGGGATGGCAACAACGGCAAATCCACGTTTTGGAACACTATCGCCCGCGTCCTCGGCTCCTATTCTGAAACCATCTCGGCGGAGGTGTTGATTGCGGGCAAGAAAAACAACGCCAAACACGAAATGGCTGAAACAAGGGCCCGCCGCCTCCTGATCGCAGGTGAGAACGACGAGGGCGTGCGCCTTTCAACCTCCTCAACGAAGCAGCTGGCCTCGACGGACAAGATCGCAGCGGAGAAGAAATACAAAGACCCCTTCTCCTTCACCCCCTCCCACACCCTCGTGCTCTACACCAACCACCTGCCCAAAGTCGGGGCGATGGATACCGGTATCTGGAGGCGCCTTGTCGTCATCCCCTTCACCCAAACCATCCAACCCAGTGTGGATGTGAAGAACTATGCCGACCACCTCTTCGAACAAGCAGGCGGCGCAGTCCTCGCCTGGATCATGGAAGGCGCACGCCTGATCCACGCCGAGAATTACCGGCTCGTCCCACCCACCTGCGTGGTTGAAGCGTCGGAGAAGTATCGGGCGGCCAACGACTGGTTCGCCCACTTCCTCGACGAATGCTGCGAGCTCGACCCAGGTCTTGAAGAGAAGTCTGGGGCGCTCTATTCCTCCTACAGGGCTTGGGCGCTTAGCCGTAGCGAGTACGTGCGCTCAACGAGTGATTTCTATTCGGCCGTGGAGAAAAACGGCTTCACCTCGCGTCGAAACAATCGTGGAAAACTCATCCGAGGACTTCGCTTGCTTGACGAATTCGAGCTCAACTAACGACGGGTGTGTTGGTCGTGTACGTCGGTACTAGCCCTTTATATAGAAGCCAAAAAAGTACTTCTATATAGAGGTTTAGAACTAGACCTACATGACCAACACAACCCTTGACAACTCAAGGAAAAGTCATGAACGAGAAAACAATCGAAGCGAAGCTCAAGAAAGCCGTTGAAGCCTCTGGCGGCTTGTGCTGGAAGCTCGTCTGCCCTGGAACCATCGGCGTACCCGACCGGATATGCCTGATGAGAAACCGGGCTGTCTTCGTCGAATTGAAAGTACCAGGACAGAAACCCAGGCCAATCCAGCAGCGTCGGATGAACCAACTACGCCAGCAAGGCTTTGTCACACTGGTTGTTGATTCGGTGGACGGCATACAGGAGGTACTTGATGCACTACACGCCGCATAACTACCAACAACAAGCCACCCGGTTCATCATCGACCACGACGAGGCCGCGATCTTCCTTGGCATGGGATTGGGTAAGAGCGTCATCACGTTGACGGCGATCTGGCAGCTCATGCTCGACTACTTCACCATCTCCCGCGTTCTCGTCATCGCGCCATTACGCGTCGCGCGCGATACCTGGCCTGCAGAAGTAGCCAAGTGGGATCACCTTGACGGGCTCACCGTCGCGGTTGCTGTTGGAACCAAGCAAGACCGGCTGGACGCGTTAGCCAAGTCTGCGATGGTGACCATCATCAACCGTGAAAACATCCCATGGCTCGTTACCCAACTCGGCAATAGCTGGCCGTTCGACATGGTCATCATCGACGAACTCTCCAGCTTCAAAAACCATCGCGCCAAAAGGTTCACTGCGCTGGTAAAAATGCGGCCGCACGTTAAGCGCTGGGTCGGGCTCACCGGCACGCCCGCGTCGAACGGGCTGATGGACGTGTGGGCGCAGTTCCGGCTCCTCGACGGCGGTCAGCGTTTGGGCCGTTTCATTACCCGTTACCGCGATCGTTGGTTCGTGCCCGACAAAAGGAACGGGATGCAGGTCTTCACCTACAAACCCCGCGTGGGTGCTGAGGGCGAGATCTATGGGGCGATTTCGGATATGACGTTGTCGATGAGAACCACCGACCACCTGAAACTCTCGCCGTTGACGGTGACGACCACGCCAGTAACACTGGAGGCTAAAGAACGGCGCGTCTATGAGCAGTTGAAAGCCGATCTTGTCCTCCAACTCGGTGAGGCGACAATCGACGCCGCGAACGCCGCAGCACTCTCAGGCAAGCTCCTGCAGTTAGCGTCGGGAGCGATCTACGCCAGCGATGGCGAATGGACTGCGGTTCATGATCGCAAGCTCGACGCTCTAGAAGACCTCTATGAGGCAGCCAACGGCAACCCACTGCTCGTGGCCTACTGGTTTACCCATGACCGCGAACGCATCACCACCCGCTTCCCACAGGCACGCGAGTTGAATACCTCGGCTGATATCGAGGCGTGGAACAAGGGCGAGATTGCGCTTGGGCTGATTCACCCGGCATCGGCGGGTCACGGTCTGAACCTCCAGGCCGGTGGGCTGGATCGCCCCGGGTGTGGTGGAGGGTTTGATCTAACCGAGAGGATAGGAACATGCCTGCACCGAGTAAGTACCCTGCAGAAGTTCGTGAC
>NZ_MQVR01000041.1 GCF_001907295.1 Bowdeniella nasicola | reverse complement strand
ATCAACGACCACTGGGCATCCGACAGCAACTGGAAACGCGTCATGCCCCGAGCATCACCCGAGGCATGACACATCACCTGTCAGACACGCCCTAGTCGCGATAGATCTTTGCAGCGCCAATCTTGGCGCGATCACTCGTGCGCTTCGTGCGCGTGGTGACGCCAGAGTTTCGCGAGACTCCGTAGGCGGGGTGTTTCGTTGGCTTGACCAGCTTGTACAAGAATTCGTTGACCTTCGTCAGCATCATTAGGCACTCCTTTCGCGCGTTTCGTTCCTATTCGTGGAGAACTATCTTAACGTCAAGAGATTTTTGACTCAATGCCACACGCCGGATTGTGACAGACTTGCGACATGGCACTACGGCGTGTGGAGCGCGGCCAGGGCGGTTTCACTCGCCGCCGCGCGGGCAAAGGCTCACCTACTGGGCGCTAATGGTGCGCGCGTGACGCATGAGAGGCAGCTCCAGCGAATCAAAGACCTCGTGATTCCCCCGGCCTGGGACGAGGTGTGGATCGCCGCGAGCGCAGACTCCCATATCCAGGCCACCGGCGTCGATGATGCGGGCCGGCTGCAGTATATTTACCACCCGGATTGGCGCGAACAGCAAGACGGGGAGAAGTTCATCCGCTCCCTCGCCTTCGCTGAGGTCCTGCCGACTGTGCGCCGCCGCGTAACGCGGGACCTGAAGGGCAGCGATGAGCGCTCCCGGGCTCTTGCGGCCGCGGTGCGGATGATCGACACGTTAGGCCTTCGGATCGGGGCAGCCAGTATGCCAAGGACAATGAGTCCTTCGGCGCCTCGACCCTGCAGCGCCGCCACGTGGAGGTCAAGGACGACACGGTCCACCTTACGTTCCGCGGTAAGTCGGGCAGCGACTGGGACGTGCGCACCCACGACAGGGCACTCGCCGCGTTCTTTGACGATCGGCCGAAGTCGCCGCGATCCGCGCCCGCCGTGTGCCGGCCGGAGCAGCAGGGCCGGCGCCGGATCTGGCACGGCGTCTCCGCCGCGGCATCAACGCCTATCTTGCTGAGGTTTCGGACGGAGAGTTCACCGCCAAGGATTTCCGCACCTGGCAGGGCACCGTTGTTGCGGCGCAGGCCCTGGGGCGCGCGGCCGCGACGGGAGATTCGTCCCCGCAAGCGGTGACGGCCGCGATCAAGCAGATTGCCGAGTGGCTGCACAATACGCCCGCGATCGCGCGCGACTCCTATATCAACCCGCGCGTGATCGAACTGTTTGAAAAGGGCACGGTCATCACCGGTAAGGCGACCGATGCGAAGGTGCGCGCGCTGCTGACCTAGTCCGTCTCGGGTCAGGAAAGCGTCTCCGGCGAGACATCGCGGGCAGCGAAACGTTGGGAGCCGATACCGGCGGCGACGACGAGAATGATGCCGAGGATTTGGATCGGTAGCGGGATCTGGGCGAGCACGATCGCACCGATCACCACCCCCATCGCGGGTTCGAGCGCCATGAGCGTGCCGAAAGCCGCGGGACCCATGCCGCGCAAGGCCACGATCTCCAGGACGAGGGGGATGACGGGCATTAGGAGCGCGAGGCCGAATGCCGTCGCGATGATCGGTGCCGAGAGGTGCGGCAGGGCCTGTGGTAGCCCGATCGGTACGAAAGCGATCGCGGCGATTGGGATCGTGAACGCGAGCGCGCTGATTCCGCTGAAGCGGTCCCCCGCCTGTTGGGTCAGGACGATATACACCGCCCACGCCGCCCCGGAGAGCAGGGCGAACACCACGCCGATGACGTCGACGTCGCCAACCCACGGCCGGTTCATCAACACGACACCCACCATCGCGAGCGCCGGGTAGATTAACGCCCGCTTGCTGTCGCTCGTGACGGCCGCGAGCACGAGTGGCCCGAGGAACTCGAGCGCGACGGCGGTGCCGAGGGGGATCCGCTGGATCGCGACGAAGAACAGGAAGGTGAGGGAGCCTGTCGTGATGCCGAGCGCGGCGACGAGGAGCCAGTCGCGCCCGCTCATCCCCCGCAGTTTTGGTCGCGCGATGAGCAGGATGAAAATGGCGCCGACAGCGACCCGCAGCCAGGCCGCGCCGCGGGTCCCGACTTACGCACCAAAGCGGCCCGGGCAGCGTGCGAGAATGAGACTCACAATTCGGATCGGGCCGAAAGGACGATCCTCACGTGGGCTGGCCGGCGCTCCCTGCGCGAGCTCACCGCCGCGATTCCCGCGGTCGCTCGCATTCTGCCGCTGCTGCTCCTGACCGTCCTGCTGGTTTTCTTCACCACCGAGCTCTGGCAGCTGTCGGCCAATATGAGCCAGCGCCAAATGGTCTGGCTGTGCACGTTCCTGCTCATCATGCTGATCGTCATCATCGTGCCAGCCGTCATCGACATGCTCGATGAGCAGGACACCGAGGACGACAGCGAGCATCTCCTTGAGGCCACCCCGTTTTGCGGGGTCAAGCCGTCACGCTCGAGATTCTCCATCGGCGAGTCGATCAACCCCACCGTCGTGGCCGCCGCGGTCCAGCTCGTGCAGGCGGCGATCTTCATCGTCGCGACCTTCGCGATCTTCGCGATCTTCGGCAAGATCGCCCTCACCCCGCAGCTGATCAAGACCTGGACGGGCACGGACCCGCAGGCTATGCAGTGGGTCGGGCTCAATCTTCCGCTCGATGCCGCAATGTTCCGGGTGTGCTTGATCCTCGCACTGTTCTCCGGGATCTCCTTTGCCGCCTCCACCCTGTCGGACAGCATGTACCGCTCGCTCTTCCTTAGCCGGATCGCCGACGAGATGCGTCGCAATATCGCTGCCCGGCACCGCTACCGCTCGACGCTGCGCTCGTGCGGCAAACTCCCCCACCGCTGGCGCGACATCGTCGCATAGACAGGGCGATGCCCCGACCCAAGGGAGGATGGGTCGGGGCATCTCACCAGTTGCGGCTCGTCTTTCCCCTCAGTCAGACGGCCTATCCATGCGACGGAAAGCTTGTGCCATGTCTCTACGCGCTTTCCGTGATGTCTATAAGACTGCCCGCCGATCCTGAGTAAACGCTAAGTTCTGCTCCATAGGTCGCTGGTAGTTTTTCTTCCGCCTACTGTGGTTCCATGATCTACCACCTGGCCGAGCCAGCCGATTGGGAGCAAGCACACGATTCCGGAGCCTACGATTCGTCGACCCGCGGGATCCGGCTCGAGCAGCAGGGCTTCATCCACGCGTGTAAGGATCACGACCAGCTGAAACGAGTCGCGCAGACAATCTACGCGGACAAACCGCAACTCCTGCTGCTCACAATGGACGAAGAAAAACTGGAAGCAGCCGGCCTCGAGGTGCGCTACGAGCCGGGAGATTCTCGTGACCCGAACTCCGAGGTGTTCCCTCACATCTACGGCGGCGCGATCCCGCTCGATCTCATCGAGTGCGAGCGCTACCAGGCGTAAGGACACAGGTCGGCGCCCCGACCCAGGGAGGTAGGGTCGGGGCGCCATTCACCAGTTCCGGATGGTTCGCGGAGTGAAAACGAAGCACATCCTGGCACGTCTTTCCCCTCAGTCAGACGGCCTATCCATGCGAGTCAAGCGACGCCATGTCTTCATCGCTTGCCCCGTTGACTACTACTGTGCTGCCCGAAGCTGAAAACAATCTGAAACCGCAGCTAGGGTTCGCTGGCAATTTCGACGATGATGGAGACATGACTCCGGGCGTAATTGTGGGCGATATCGGCGGAACGAGTATGAAGCTCGCGCGCCTGGACGCGGCCGCGGCGATCCGGGCGCGGCACAACGGCCCGGGCGCCAATATTCGCTCGGCCGCAACGCCCGAACAGTTCGCCGACGCGCTCGCCGAGGGCATCGGCGTCGTGCTTGCGGACACCGTTCCAAGCGAGATCGAGCTCGTCTACCTCGCAGTAACCGGCGCCGGTGGCGCGGGCCGGGCGCGCATCGCGGCCGCGATCGACGCAGGACTCGCACGCACGCCGCTGGCAGGGGTTGCGCGCGAGCTCACGGACGACATCACCGCGGCGTTCCTCGCCAATACCGAGGGCGCGCGCACCGGCGTGCTCGCGCTCGCGGGGACGGGCGCGGTGCAGGCGGCGGTCTGCGATGGCGTGCTCGTGCGGCGGACCGACGGGCTTGGCTGGGTGCTCGGCGATACCGGCTCGGGCACGTGGCTCGGCCAGCAGATCCTGCGCGCGGTCGCCGCCGACCTCGATGGCGTCGGAAGGGCCACCGCGCTTACCGACGCCGTGGTCGAAGCGCTGGAGATCCCGCGCGAGACGCAGGCGCTCATCGGCGCCGTCGACCAGCTGAAGCCCGCCCAGTGGGGGCGCTTCGCCGCGCTCCTGACCGAGGCGGCCGCCTCGGATGCCGTCGCGCAGCGGATTCTTGCCGAGGCCGCGGAGGCGATCGCGCGAGGCGTCGACGCCTGCGCGACCGAGCTGCGGGAGCGTGGCATCGAGGGCGAACTGCCGCTCGTGTGGGCGGGCGGCGTCGCCGAGCACTGCGTTCCCCTGCGCGAGGCCGTTCGCGCGCGCGTGCGCGATGTGCGTGAGGTGGCGCACCGCGAACCGATCTACGGGGTCGTTCAGTTAGCGCTCGACGCGCTGCGTCGGCGGCCCTGAGTGCCTATCCGAGCGAGGCGAGGGCGCTGCGGATGCCCGATGGATCGCCGGTGCGGGACGGGTCCGGCGGATAGCGGGTCAGCGCCGCGCGCGCGATCGGGAGTTCGACGCCGCCGAGCGCCATGACGAGGGCGGGCGCGATCTCGCCGCCGGTTTCTTCGAGGCACGCGCGCGCCTGGCTGGCGGTAAGGGAGGAAGCCTGCACGATCATGCGGACGGTGCGGGCGCGGAGTTTTTCGTTCGTCGCGGCGACGTCGATCATGAGGTTGTCGTAGGTCTTGCCGCAGCGGACCATGAGCGCGGTCGAGAACGTGTTGAGGATGATTTTCTGCGCGGTCGCGGCGTTCATCCGCGTCGAGCCGGTGATGACCTCGGGGCCGGTATCGGGCAGGATCGCGGTCTCGGCGAGCGGTGCGAGTTCGGCGTTCGGGTTGGAGGCGAGCAGGACCGTCGCGGCTCCGACTTCGCGCGCGCCGCGCAGGGCGCCGCCGACGAAGGGGGTGCGTCCGGAGGCGGTCACGCCGAACATGAGGTCGTGCGGGGCGAGCGAGCGCCCGAGCGCGTAGCCCGCCTCGGCGTCGTCTTCGGCGCCTTCGACCGCGCGCATCATGGCGTCGAGTCCGCCGGCGAGGTGGGCTTGGACGCGGTCGTCGCCGACGCCGTAGGTCGGGAGGAGTTCGACGGCGTCGAGAACCGCGAGGCGTCCGGAGGTGCCGGCGCCGGCGTAGTGGATGACGCCGCCCGCGATCCAGCTCACGAGGGCCGCGTCGACGGCGGCGGTGATGTGCTCGGCCTGCGCGGCGACGGCGGCCTGGATGCCGGAGTTGGCGTCGATGAGTTGGTCGACGATCGCCGGGGTGGCGAGGGTGTCGATCCCGAAGGTGGCGGCGTTGCGCTGCTCGGTTGGCACGTCGTGTGCGATGAGGTGATCGGTCGTGTGGGTCATGGCTGGTCCTTCCGAGTTACCAGTCGCAGAGGGATGGGCCACGCGTCCCGCACGCGCGCGGGGACGTCGGTCAGCAGGTCGCGCAGCGCGGCGTGGGTCGCGTGCGGGGGTAGGGCGATGCTGCCGGCGACCGCGGTGGTCGTGGGCAGGGCGTGCAGGGTGGCGAAGCCGATGAGCGCCATGAGGAGCGCTTCTTTCAGGTCCGAATCGAGCCCGAGGTCGCTCATGGGGCGGACGTCGAGGCCTCGCTCGGCGAGCATGCGCAGCAAGGTACGGTTGCGCGCTCCCCCGCCCGCGACGTAAACCGTGCGGACGTCGCCGAGCGCCTCCGCGATCGAGCGGGCGGTCAGCGCCGTGAGCGTCGCGGCGAGGTCCTCTGCGGGCAACCGCCCGAAGGGTTCGAATCCCTTATTCTCCGAACGCGCTCGCACCCACTCGAGGGTGAAGTACTCGCGGCCCGTCGACTTCGGCGGCGCTTGCGCGAAGTACGGGTCGGCGAGCAGCGCCGCGAGCAGCGCTTCGTCGACGCTCCCACGCGCGGCGAGCGCGCCGTCGACGTCGTAGCTCAGCTCCCCGCCGGAGATGTCGGCGAGGTGGGCGTCGATCAGGCAGTTGCCCGGCCCGGTGTCGAACGCGGTGACGCCGCGGTCATCGATCACGGTGACGTTGGCGATGCCGCCGATGTTCAGGCAGGCGACGGGGGCGCGCTCGCCTGCGATCATGACGTCGAGCAGTGGCGCGAAGGGCGCGCCCTGGCCGCCGAGCGCGATGTCGTTCGCGCGCACCGCGTGGATCACCGGGAGGTTCGTCGCGGCCGCGACGCGCGCCGGATCGCCGATCTGCAGCGAGGCCGTGACGCGGCCCTCCACGACGCGGTGGTTGATCGTCTGGCCGTGCAGGCAGATCGCGTCCACGCCAAGTCCTAAAAACTTTTTCGCGACCTTCGCGTGCACGTCGCCGATCGCGGCGTGGACGTCAGCGATCGCATTCGAAGTGGCGACGTCAGGGCACTGGGCGGCGAGCACGACCTCGCGCAGCTCCGGGCTGAACTCCTTCGTGGCGCCCGCGACGACCTCGGCCGCGAGGTGGTCATCGGCAAGGCAGAAGTCGACCACGACGGCGTCGATCCCGTCCGCGCTTGTGCCACTCATCATTCCGAGGATGCGCATCATCGCACCGCATCCGCGAGGAGTTGGACGATTCCGACGTAGGGCTTTCCGGTCGCGCGGCTCATGCCGATTTCGCACGTGCGGTTCGCGCTCGCGTGTGCCTGCGAGCCGAGTGCGCGTACCTCGGCGGCCTCGGCGCGCGTCGCCGATGCCGTGAGTTCGGGGTGGAGCAGGCCGCGGTCGCCCGCGAAGGCGCAGCAGCCCCACGCGTCGGGGACATGGACCTCGCGCGCGAGCGCCTGGCCGACCGCGCGGGCCGCCTCGGCCGAGCCGATGCGGGTTGACGAGCACGTCGGGTGCAGCGTCAGCGAGTCGAGCGCCGCGGCCGGCAGGTCGAGGCGCGGGAGCACGTGTTCGTGCAGGAACTGGGGCGC
This sequence comes from Bowdeniella nasicola, assembly GCF_001907295.1. Taxonomy (GTDB): domain Bacteria; phylum Actinomycetota; class Actinomycetes; order Actinomycetales; family Actinomycetaceae; genus Bowdeniella; species Bowdeniella nasicola. The sequence goes on along the minus strand of NZ_MQVR01000041.1, from coordinate 15,584 downwards.
GTCGATGACGCGGATGCCCAGCTCTGCGAGGAGCTTCATGAGGCCCTCGGTGCACGAGGAGGCATCGCAGATAACAGGGAGCTGCCCGCCGCGGGTGGCGGCCTCGAGCATCGCCGCGACGCGGTTCTTCATCGCGTCATAGCCGCGGGTCATGCCCTTGGACGACCACGGCGTACCGCAGCAGGCGGCGTCTATCCCATCGGGCACGGCGAGGGTGATACCGGCCGTGGCGCTGAGGAGTTCGAGGTCCTCTTGCAGCGAGGTGGTGCGGCCCGAGTCAAACATGGCGCCGAGGCAGGAGGGGAAGTAGATCGCGTCTGGGTTGGCGACAGGCGGGCGGCGCCGTGGCGTGCCGCCGGCGGGGATGTCGCGGCTCCACTGCGGGATGCGATCGCGCCCGAGGATCGCCCGGCCGAGCGTCGTTGCCCCGCGCAGCAGCGCGTCGGGCAGCTTCGCCGCGACCGACAGGCCCACCGAGCCTGCGCGCGTAAAAACTCTCCAGCCTCGCGAGGCGAGGGACCAGGCCGCGGGCCACGCCGCCCCCTGCGCGGTGCGGAGATCGCGGACGAGGTCGCCCGTGTTGATGTCGAGGGGGCAGGCGGTCTCGCACATGCCGTCGACGGCGCACGTCTCGACGCCCTGGTACTCATAGGCGTCGATGAGGTCTTTGGCCATCGGTTTATCGCCGCGGGTTTCGGCGGCGGCGATCTCGCGCAGGACCGCGATGCGGGTGCGTGGGGTGAGCGTCAAGGCCTTGGAGGGGCATTTCGGTTCGCAGTAGCCGCATTCGACGCAGCGGTCGACCACCGGGTGGATGGCGATCGGGTCCTTGAAATCCGTGAGGTGGGAATCGGCGCGGGTGGTGAGGATGACGCCCGGGTTGAGGATACCTGCCGGGTCGATGGCGTCTTTCAGCTCGCGCATGAGACCGTAGAGAGTCTCGCCGTATTGGGCTTTGACGAAGGGCGCCATCGCGCGGCCGGTGCCGTGTTCGGCCTTGAGGTTGCCGCCGTGACGCAAGATGGTCTCGACCATGCCGTCGGTGAAGTCCGCGAGGCGCTCCCGCGCGGCCTCGGCGGTGAAGTCGTCAGTGATCATGAAGTGGAGGTTGCCGTCCTTGGCGTGGCCGAAGATCACGGCGTCGTCATAGCCGAAGCGATCAAAGAGCTCGCTGAGTTCGCGGGTCGCGTCGGCGAGGCTTTCGACCGGGACGACGACATCCTCGAGCAGCGCGGTCGTGCCGGCCGCACGGGCGCCCGCGCAGGCGGCGTACAGCCCCTTGCGCACGTTCCACAGCGCGGCGCAGGTCTCGTCATCGCGGGAGAAATCGGCGGTAACGCCATGCTCGGCGAGTGCCCGCTGCGCGGCCTCAACAGCTCCCCCAAGTTCGTCCTCGTCGCTGCCGCGGCATTCGATGAGGAGCGCGCAGTGTTCGGCGACGTCGACCGTGTGGATCGCGTCGGGGACGTTCGCAAAGCCCTGGGCAACCCGCAGGGAGCGGGCGTCCATGAGCTCGGCGGTGTGGACGCGCGCCTCAATGAGGGCGGGAATCGCGCGCGCGGCCGCGTCGAGGGTGTCGAAGACGACGAGGGCGGCGGCGCGCTGCGGGTGGCGCGGCACCGTGTGCATCGTGACCTCGGCGATGAAGGCGAGAGTGCCTTCCGAGCCGACGAGCAGGTGGGTGAAGATATCGAGCGGCGAGGAGTAGTCGAGAAACGCATTCAGGCCGTAGCCCATCGTGTTCTTCATCGCGAACTGCCGCGCGATGACCGCTGCCGCGTCCTCATCGGCTCGCAGGCGGTCGCGGATGTCTTCGAGCGCCGCGCAGATTTTTGGCTCGGTCTGCCGGAAGCGGTCCTCGGCGTCCGCCTCGGAGGTGTCGATGACGGTGCCGCTGGGCAGGACAAAGACCGCCGATTCGAGCAGGTGGTAGGCGTTGTTCGCCACCCCGCACGCCATGCCGGAGGAATTGTTGGCCACGACTCCCCCGATGGTCGCGGCGATCTCGCTCGCGGGATCGGGGCCAAGGCTATAGCCGTGGCGGGCAAGGACCGCGTTGACGTGCCGGACGGTCAGGCCCGGCTCGACCTGCACGCGGCGGCCCTCGTCATGCGCGCGGATCCTGGTGAAGGAGCGGCGCACATCGATAAGGATCCCCTCGCCCACGCCCTGGCCGGACAGGCTCGTGCCGCCCGCCCGGAAGGTGACGGGCAGACCGCGCTCGGTCGCGCTGCGCATCGCGGCGGCAACATCGGTGAGGTCGCGCGCGATCCACACTTCCTGCGGGTAGAGCAGGTAGTGGGAGGCGTCGTGGGCATAGGCCCGGCGGTGAACCTCGCGCGTGAGGACCTGGGACATCGCTACTTCTCGACCCGTTTGGAGGCGACGGCCTTGCGGGTTTCCTCGAGGGCGTGCACGCTCTCGGCGAAGGTTTGTTGGGCGACGCCGACGAACAGGCAGTCGACGACGATGAGTTGGGCGAGGCGGCTGCCGGTCGCGGCGGAGCGGAAACTCGTTTCCATCGCTGCGGTGGTCAGGACGAGGTCGGCGAGCTTCGCGAGGCGCGAGCGCGGCGAGTTCGTGATCGCGATCGTCGTCGCTCCCCGCTCGCGCGCCTGGCGCAGCGTCTCGAGGGTGTCCTTCGTGCCGCCAGAATGGGAAATCGCGATCGCGACGCACTGCCCATCGAGCAGGGCGGCGGAGACGAGCGCCTGGTGGGGGTCGACGTGCGCGAACGAAACCAGGCCGATGCGGTGGAGCTTTTGCTGCAGGTCGAGCGCAACGAGGCCGGAGGCGCCGACGCCGAAGATCTCGCAGCGCTTGGCCTTCACGATCGCGACAACCGCAGATTCGAGGATCGGCATCGACAGCGATTTCGCGGTGTCTTTGACGGACCGCGTATCGGCGTAGGCGATTTTTTCGACCGCGGAGACGAGCGTGTCATCGGCCGCGATATCGGTGGAGCCGATGAAGTCTTTGCTGGAGTTTCGCGCGCCAAGTTCGGAGGCGAGTTGCAGACGCAACTGGCCGTAGCCGTCGACGCCGATCTCGCGACAAAAGCGCACGATCGTCGTCTCAGACACGTCGGTCGCGGCGGCGAGAACCGAGATGGTCATGCCGGCGGCTTTGACGGGGTCGGCGACGATGAAGCTGCCGACGCGAGCCATCGCGGGTTGCAGCTCGTTTAACAGGCCCCGGATGCGGGTCGTGAGGTCGAGTGAGCCATCACCAAAGTCGAGGTCTTCTGTCATGTCACCATTGTCCTTTTCCTTGATAGCTCAACAATTCGATATCACGCTCACGCAAGGTGGCGGCCTCGCCCAGTTGCTCGAGAAGCGCCGAGGTCTTCCCCGCATCAATCAGAGTGCGCAGGTCGATGCTGCCCCAGACGAGGTCGATGAAGGGCGGGCGGTCGCCAACCTCCTCGTGCGATGGGGTGAGCCAGGCGAACTGGGAGCTCTCGCGCGCCGCGGCCAGGATTTCGATGCCGACGCGCAGGCCCGGATAGCGGGAGGCGTCGGTGACATACAGTTGGGCGCCGCAGCAGACCTCGCCCGCATGTTTGCTGAAGGTCGGCGTGAACCACGCGGTGCGGAACGTGACACCTGGCAGCCCAGCGGCGTTGAGGCGATCGGCGAAATCCGCCGTGAGCCAGGGGGCGCCGAAGATCTCGAACGGGCGCGTCGTGCCGCGGCCCTCGGAGAGGTTCGTACCCTCGAGCGGGCCGGTGCCGACGAACGCGAGCGCGGTGTCGGGCGTCGGCATATTGGGCGAGGGCGGCACCCATGCCAAGCCGGTGTCGGCCCAGGTCATCGCGCGCTCCCACCCGGTCATCTCGATGACAGTTGGCTGCGGCACGTCGATCCCGGCGCCCGAATCGAGGCGGGCGCCGACGCGTGCGAGTTCGCCCATGGTCAGACCGTGGCGGATCGGAATACTGAGCGGGCCGATGAAGGACTCGAAGCCCGCCCGTATGCCCGGGCCGTCGACGACCGTGCCGCCGAGCGGGTTGGGACGGTCGAGCACGACGAACGGGACACCGGCGCGGGCGGCGGCTCGCTGGCAGGTGAGCATCGTCGCGTAATACGTGTAGTAGCGTGCGCCGATGTCCTGCAGGTCGCACACCAGCACGTCGAGGTCATGCTCCGCGATCGCCGCGTCGAGGTCCGATTCGCTTTTTCGGTACGTGTCGACGACCGGCAGGCCCGTCTCTTCGTCGTCGCCGCTTGCTTCGCTCATCCCCGCTTGGGCGGTTCCCCGCAGGCCGTGTTCGGGACTGAACAGCGCGACGATTGGGACCCCGGCTCGTAGCAGCGCGCGCGAGGACAGCTCGAGGTTGCCCGTCACTCCGGTGAAGTTCGTGACGAGTCCGATGCGCTTGCCGGCAAGGAGCGACGGGTCGGTAAGGACCCGGTCGACCCCGAGCTGGATGCGGCCGTCGCCCATCATTTCGTCTCCTCGTGCGTCGTCGGGATCGTCATGAGGTAGCCGATCGGAGTGCCGTCCTCGCCCACGCTCTCGCGGAAGGTATCGAATCCGAGGCGCCGGTAGAAGGCGATCGCGCCGGTGTTTTTCGCGCCGACGCCGATCCCGATGCTCCTCACGCCGCGCGCGGCGAGCTCACGGCAGAACCAGTCGATGAGCGCGCGCCCGAGGCCCTGACCCTGGGCTTCGGGCAGCAGATCGATATGGAATTCGCCGGGGTGGTCGCCTCGCCAGTCGCCGAGTTGGCGCTCGGGGTTAAGACCGAGCCCGATCAGCCGCTCTTCGATTGCACTCAGGTCCGCGGCGCCGGCGAACCTCTCGGCGAAGATGGGCGTCCAGTGCTCGCGCCACCAGGTAACGAATTCAGTGACGTCGGCGACGCCGAGGATGTAGCCGACGGCGCGGCCGTTAAGGTCGGCGACGCGCACGAGGTCGGGCGCGTACTCGAGGTAGGGATAGGCGTAGATATAGGGCAGGAGGTCGTCGTCGAAGAATTTGCCTTTCGCACTCTTTCCGGAGTCGCCGGTCAGCACGCAGACGTCGCCGAGGGCGGCCCGGTCGGCGCTCCCATACGGGCGCAGGGTTAGCTCAGTCATGCGTCGCCTCCAGTCGGCGGGGCCAACGAATCTGGCCGGAGGCGTCAGGCAGGTCGACGGGGAGCTGGCCGGTGGCCTCTCCCCTGGTCAGCGCGACCGCGAGCGCCGCCGCGAGGCCCGGGATATCGCCGTACGCCAGCAGCATCGGGACGTCATCTGCGAGCAGCGCCGCGTCATAGGGCGAGCGGGCGGCGATCGCACACGCGATGTCCTCCAGGCCCGATACCTGCGCGGCGACCTCGGGAAAGCGCCAGGCGTCGCGCGTGATGAGGATGCGCGCGCCGCTGGTGTCGGAGGATTCGAGGGCAGTGATGCGGCAGGCGTGGCCGCGCGCCATGAGTTCGCTCGCGAGCGCCGCCGGCACGACTTCGACGCCGCGGCCCACGCTCGGCGGGAGCTCGTCGGTGATGATCGTGACCGGCGCGCCAGGCGACAGCGCGAACGTGCACCCCGGGTTGCGCCAGGTGAGGCTGCGTCCGATCGCGGCCGCGGCCACAGCCGCAGGATCGTGTTCGGCCGGCGTCAACGTCGCCGCTGCGAGTTTCGCCTTGAGCGCCACAACGCGCTCCGCGGACCGGCGCAGCTGCGCCTCGTCGAGTTCACCGGAGCGCACGGCGGCTAGCACGGTATCGATACAGTCGGCCGGGTCGCGTGGCATGAGGAGCTGGTCGATGCCGGCACGCAGCGCGGCGACGCACGCCGCGCCCGGCCCGCCGGGGTAGGCGGCTCCGGCCATGTCGAGCGCATCGGTGACGACGAGCCCGTCGTAGCCGAGCCGGCCGCGCAGCAGGTCGGTGACGATCGGGCGGGAGAAAGTCGCGGGCGCGCCGCTCGAGTCGACGGCCGGCATGCACAGGTGGCCGATCATGACCGCGTCGACGGCTGCTTTAATCGCTGCCCGGAAAGGCACCGCCTCGGCGGCTTCCCAGTCCTCGACGCTCGTCGCAAGGACGGGTAGGCCGTGGTGGGAGTCGACGGCGACGTTGCCGTGGCCGGGGAAGTGTTTCACGCACGAGGCCGAGCCCGCCTCGGCGATGCCCGCGATGACGGCCCGTACGTAATCGGCGACGACGTGCGGCGAAGAGCTCGCGGAACGGATCCCGATGACGGGGTTATTTGGCTCGATATTGACATCGGCGACGGGCGTGAACGGGTGCAACGCGCCGACCGCGCGCAGCTCGCTCGCGGACATTCGGGCGATTTCGCGCACGGCGTCCCAGTCGCCGCCCGCGGCCTGCGCCATCGCAGAGGGCCAGCGAGTGGCGGGCTCGCGCATGCGGGTGACGAGGCCTCCCTCCTGGTCGATCGCGATCAACAGCGGCACCTCGGAGGCGGCCTGCAGCTCGGCGACGACCTCGCGAATGCGCTGCGGCGTCGCGCCGTCCGGCCCGGCTGGGAAGTAGCAGATCCCGCCAACGTGGCGCTCGGCGACGAGTGAGGCTACCGTCTCGACGGTGTCGGCGACCTTGTATCCGCCGTCGGCGTGGTGGCCGACGGAGACGGAAAACAGCTGGCCGACGACCTGCTTAAGGTCCCAGCTTTCGATATCGGGCGCTCTCATGGTTATCCCTGCTTCGCGAATTCGGCGCGGACTTCTTCGCGGAGCTTGCCGTGGTTGGCCGGATCCGGCGCCGCGGCCAGCAGCGTCTTGGTGTAGTCGTGCTGCGGGTTCAAGATGACCTCATCGCTCGGGCCCCGCTCGACGATGGCGCCCTTGTACATCACCATGATTTCGTCGGAGAAGTGGCGGGCCGTGGCGAGGTCGTGCGTGATGTACAGGACCCCGAGGTTCTCCTCGCGCTGCAGCCGGGCGAGCAGATTGAGCACCGACAGCCGGATCGACACGTCCAGCATCGAGACGGGCTCATCGGCGATGAGATAGGACGCTCCGGGCGCGAGCGCCCGCGCGATCGCGACGCGCTGGCGCTGCCCGCCCGACAGCTCGTGGGGCCGCCGGTCGGCAAAGCTGGACGCGGGCTCGAGGTTCACGCGTGTGAGGAGTTCTTCGACCTTTTCACGCGCCTCGGCGGAGTTCGAGACCTTGCCGTGGATGCGCAGCGGCCGCTCGATGTGGTGGGCGATCGTGTGGAACGGGTTGAGCGAGGCGAACGGGTCCTGGAAGACCATCTGCACCTGGTTGCGGTAGGCAGTCAGCGCCCGCCCGCGCACGTTCGAGGGCTTGCCATCGATCGTGATGGAGCCCTTGGTTGGGGTCTCCAGACGCAGGATCATCTTCGCGATCGTGGACTTACCCGAGCCCGACTCCCCGACGAGCGCGACGGTCGTGCCCGGCTCGATCGTGAACGACACGTCGTTCACGGCGACGAGGGTGGATGTGGAAAGCCCTTTGCGGAGCTTGAACTCCTTGGTCACGTTCTTGACATCAAGACTCATCGCTACCTCCGCCGGCTCCCGTGCGGACGAATCCGCCCCGTTCCCCGAGCAGGGAGGGGAAGGAGCTCAGTAGTTGCTTCGTGTACTCGTGCTGCGGCGCGCTGTAGATATTGTGCGCGGTGTTGACCTCGACGATGGCGCCGTCCTTCATGATGGCGATCCGGTCGGAGATCTCCAGCAGCATCGGCAGGTCGTGGGTAATGAAGATAACCGCGAAGTTGAACTGTTCGCGCAGCCGCATGATCTCACGCAGGATTTCCCGCTGGACGACGACGTCGAGGGCCGTCGTCGGCTCATCCATGATCATGACCTGCGGCCGCAGCGCGAGCGCCATCGCGATCATCACGCGCTGGCGCATGCCGCCCGACAGCTCGTGGGCATAGGAGGTGAGCCGGTTCTTATCCACCCCGACGAGCTCGAGCAGTTCCTCGCTCACGGCGCGTTTTTCGGACCTAGACATCTCGGGCCGGTGGGTCGAGAACACGTCGAAGAGCTGGGCCTTCACGGAGATCACGGGGTTCAGCGCGTTCATCGCGCCCTGGAACACCATCGAGACCTTGTCCCACCGGAAACGGCGGAGCTCATCGCCCTTGAGGGCAACGACGTCGATATCGCCGTCCTTTTCGTGCAGGGTGACCTCGCCGCTGCGCAGCAGCGCCGGGGGTTTGAGCAGCCGGTTCATGCCGTAGGCGAGCGTCGTCTTCCCGCAGCCCGACTCCCCCGCAAGGCCGAGGATCTCGCCCCGGTACAAGGTGAGGTCGACGTCTTTGACCGCGACAACGGGCGGGGTGACTTCGTACGAGATCGTCATGTTGCGGGCCGTGAGGACCGGCTCGTGGTTTTTCAGGTATTCCTCGTGGCTGGGCCAGGTGGTCACGATGTCGCCTCCTTGCGGGCGCGGGCCTTTTCGGCGCGGCGGACGGAACGCACGGCGTCGGGGGCGGCACGCAGCTTGGGGTTGATGGTCTCATCGATCGCGAAGTTGATGAGCGACAGGCCGCAGCCCAACAGCGCGATGAGCAGGCCCGGCGGCACGAACCACCACCACGCGCCGATATGGAACGCGTTGTGCTGGGATGCCTGGTTCAGCATCGTGCCCCACGTGATCGCGCCCGAGGGTCCGAGCCCGAGGTAGGACAGGCCCGCCTCGGACAGGATCGCAAGGACGACGGCCGACAGGAACATCGCGGCGAGCAGCGGCAGCAGGTTCGGCAGGATCTCCACGAGGATGATGCGGTGGGTCTTCTCCCCCGCGACCCGCGCGGCGGCGACATAGTCGCGGTTGCGAAGCGACTTGGCCTGCAGCCGCAAGACGATCGCCGAGCCCGCCCAGGACGTGATGCCGAGGACGAGCGCGATGATCCACATCGAGCGCGTCTGCATATAGGAGGCGATGACGATGACGAGCGGCAGGCCCGGGATCACGAGCATGATGTTCGTGATGAGTGAGAGCAGCTCGTCGACGTAGCCGCCGAGGTAGCCCGCGACGATGCCGAAGAACAGCGAGAGCACGACGGCGATGAAGCCTGCCGTGAGGCCCACGAGCAGTGAGCCGGTCGCGCCTTCGGCGAGCTGGGCGAGCAGGTCGGCGCCGAGGTTATTCGTGCCGAGCAGGTGTTCGCTGCTGGGCGGCGCGAATGTCGGGTTGTCGTAGTTGCGCGGGTCTTGCGTGAAGTAGTGGCCGAAGATCGCAAACAGCACGATCGCGATCGTCAGGGCCAGGCCCAGCGCGAGCTTAAAGTCGAGGCGCGGCAGCGCCTCGCGCAGGCGGCTGCGCTTGCCCGTGCTGCGCGGCGCCTCGCCTCCGCCCAGCTCGGCGGGGTTCGTCATGCCCGCGGGCGTCGCGGTTTCACTCAGTGCAGGTTCGGTCTTAGACATTGCTACGCGCCCTCGGGTCGATGAGTCCGTAAATGAGGTCCATGATGAAGTTCGCGGCGAGTACGGTGACGGTGATGACGAGGAAGACGCCCTGCATGAGCGCGTAGTCCTTGTCCTGGACGGCGTTGATCATGAGCTTGCCGACGCCCGGATAGGTGAAGACTTGTTCCATGACGATGGATCCCGCGACGACGAAGCCGAGCGTGATCCCGAATCCCGCGAGCGAGGGTAGCGCCGCGTTGCGGACGGCGTACCAGGTGAAGATTCGGCTGTTTTTCAGGCCCTTCGCCTCGGCGGTCACGACGTAATCCTCGGACATCGTCGAGACCATCATGTTGCGCATGCCGAGAACCCAACCGCCGACCGACGCGATGATGATCGTGATCGCCGGCAGCAGGCCGTGGTAGATCGCGCTACTGATAAAGCCCCAGGAGAATTCGGGCCCGCTCGGATACTCGCGCACGGAATAGCCGCCGATGATGGGGAACCAGCCGAGCCCGACGGCGAAGATCGAGATGAAGATCAGGGCGAGCCAGAAATACGGGACGGACTGCAACAGTGTCATACCAGGGATGAGGCTGTCGGCCGCGGTCCCTCGCTTCCAGCCGGCGAAGGCGCCGATGGAGACGCCTAGAAAGAACGAAATGACCGTCGCGAGCCCCACGAGGGTGAGCGTCCACGGCAGGGCCGCGCCGATGAGCTCGGTGACGGGCGCCGGGAACTTCGTCACGGATACCCCGAGGTCGCCCTTGAAAAGGTTGCCCCAGTAGCGCACGTACTGATCCCACATCGAGGCGCCTTCAGAACCGAAGACGAGGTTGATGGAGTTTTCCATCGCGGGCGTGATCTCGCCACCTCGCCGGGTGAGCTTTTCGATGAAGATCTGCCGTGCGTCCCCGGGCATCAATCGCGGCAGCAGGAAGTTCAAGGAGACCGCCGACCACAGCGTGATGAGGTAGAAGACGATGCGGCGAACGTAATACTTCACGTATCGATCCTTTCGCGCCGACAAACAGCGAGGGTGGGGACGAGCGAGCCGCCCCCACCCCTCGCGGCAGCGACCTACTTATAGGTCAGCTTGGAAATCACGTAGCCGGCCGAGACCGCGTCCCAGGACGCGGGGAACGCGTACAGGTCGCTCTCGGTGGGCCAGCCGGTGAAATCGGTCTGGTTGTAGAAGGTCTGCGAACCGCCGTGGAACATCGGGATGTACGGCAGTTCGTCCGCGATGATCCCCTGGATCTTCGCGTAGGCCTCGGCCTTCGGGCCGTCTTCATTGGTCTGCGCCGCGGCGGCCACGGCCTTGTCTAACTCCTCGTTGCTAAAGCGCGCGAAGTTCGTCTGGTTGGGCTTGAGCGACTCGCCGACCGGGGTCGTGAACGAGGTCGTGAAGTTGTTGCGGTACATCGTGTACGGGTCCGCGATCGGCGTGCCGACGATGGCCGAGTAGACCATCTGGAACTGGCCGGTCTGGCGCATATCCGTGTACTGGTCGAGCGTCACGGTGTCGTTCTTGATCTCGATGCCCGCGGCCTTCGCCTGGGCGACGATGAGGTCCGAGGCGGCGTTCGCATCCGACCAGCCTTCAACGGAAACCATGTTGATCGAGACGCGCTCGCCATCCTTGGCGTAGATGCCGTCCGAGCCGAGCGCATAACCGGCGTCTTCGAGGATCTTCTTCGCGCCCTCGGCGTCGGCCGTCTCGGGCAGGACCTTCTCCATGCCGTCGGCGACCCATTTCTCGTCGCGCTCGGGCTTGGTGAACGTGGACGACGCTAGCGTTGCGGTGCCGTGGTAGGCCTTTTCGTTGACCTCGGCGCGGTTGATCGCCTTGCTGAAGGCCTTGCGGACTTCCTTGTCGGTCTGCGGGCCCTTACAGCCGAGCTCGGTGTTCGAGCACGTGATGATCGTGATCATGTTCGGCGAGCTGGACAGCAGGTAGCCGATCCGATCGTTCGAGGTGATCGACTTCGGATCCGGGATGAACATCGTCGTGTAGTCCAGCTGGTTGGACTTCAGCAGCGACTCGGCCGAGGAGTTGCCGTCGATACCGAGGTACTGCACCGTGTTGATGCCCGGGCGCTCCTTGTCCCAGTAGTTCGGGTTCTTCTTCACCGTGTAGGAGGCATCGGTGAACGTGTCGAGCATGAACGGTCCGGTACCGACCGGGTTCTCGGAGTTCGCGAACGTCACGAGGTCGTCGAGCTCGCCGAAGACCTTCTTCGGCACGATGTAGGTCGCGCCGAGCAGCGAGTACTCGTTGGTGTAGGCGGGCGTGTTGAAGATCAGGCGGACCGTGGACTCGTCGACCTTTTCGGCCTTGTCGAGGTAGTCGGCCTGCACGCCGGAGTTCGTGAAGGAGAAGATCACGTCATCGAGCGTGAGGTCGGAACCATCGTTCCACTTCACGCCCGGGCGGATCTTGATATCGAGCGACTTGCCATCTTCAGCCCACTTAAAGGACTCCGCTAGCAGCGGCACGGGCTCGGTGTCGGCCGCCTTGTTGTAGAAGAACAGCGGCTCATAGATCGAGCCGAGCGTGCCGGGCAGCAGCGTCGGCGAGTACGGGTTGAAGTTGTTGACGAGCGGGGTCTGGGATCCCGCGAAGACGACGAGCGCAGGCCCGTCCTTCTTCTCGCCGCCGGAGCCTTCATTGCCTCCGGACTTGTTGGTGCTACACGCTCCAACGACGGTCATCGAGGCGGCAAGTAGCACCGCCGGGACAACTCTTTTCCATCTGCGCGCAGAAAACATCTGGGTTCCTTCCAATTATCTTGGGTTGTCGCGCGGTGCGGCGGTGCAGCGCTGATGCAACTGCTCTGTCGCAAACCTCGTGACTTACACCATAGGAAGGAAAGCTACTTGCCGTCAAGCATTCCATGTAGTTTATTTACCTACATGTTTGACCGGAGCAAAGAAGAGCGGTTTCATAGGTTGCCACTGGCGTAGGCTTACGGCATGGCAAAGCCATCCATCCTCTTCGTCTGCATTCACAACGCTGGTCGATCCCAGATGGCTGCCGCCTATGCCGCGCACTTGTCCGGCGGCGCGGTCGATGTCCGCTCTGCTGGCTCCGCCCCCGCTTCCGAGATCAACCCCGCCGTGCGCGATGCCATGGCCGAGGACGGCATCGATATCTCGGCCGAGCGTCCAAAGCTTTTGAGCGACGCGATTGTTCGCTACTGGTGCCCAGCTCCCGAATGCAGTGTTCGCGCGAACAGCCTCGGCCGCGGCCGCAGTGGTGACCGAACTGGATCGCCTCGGGGCCCGGCGGGCCCGGCTGTGTGGGTTGTCGCTGGGGGCCACGGTGGCCCTGCAGACCGCGATCTCGTACCCCGATCGGGTGTCGAAACTGGTGGTGTGCGCGGCCCAGGTCGCCCCGCCCCGGGCCGTGCTGGCGGCGCAGCGAGCGATCTTCAGGCTCTACCCCCGACGAAAACTCGCCGCCCAGGGCCTGGACAAGGACCGGCTGCTCGCGGTGATGAAGGCCTTCGGGTCGCTGGATATCTCCGCCGACCTGGCCGCGATCACCGCACCGATCCGGGTGCTGATCGGAGCCAACGACACTGCGAACCGTCCGGCCGCGGAGTTGATCGCCAAGCGGATCCCCGGTGCGGAACTGTGCGAGGTGCCCGGTGCCGGGCACACCGCGCACACCGACAATCCGGCCGCTTTCAACCAGTTGGCGATCGACTTTCTGATCGCAGCGTAGTCTTCAGCAGGGATCTACCTTCAAGGAGCCGGGATGGCGGTCAGTGCGCGTGATGTCCAAGCGATCGAGGCGGCGAAACTGTATTACGTCGACGAGATGTCCCAGGCCCGGATCGCCGAGTTGCTCGAGGTGTCGCGTCCCACGGTCTCCAAGCTGATTCAGCATGCCCGCGACGCCGGTTTCGTGACGATCACCATCACCGATCCGCGTGAGGCCGAGGGGGAGTTGGTGGCCGCCCTGCGCGAGCGTTACGGCTTGGACGAGGTGGTTATCGCCGCCACCCCGGTCGATGATGATGACGGCGTGCTGAGTTACCTCGGTCACCGCGGCGCCGAGGTGGTGGCGTCCCTGGTCACCGACGGCGATCTGGTCGGCGTGGGCTGGGGCAACACCATCCATGAACTGTCTCGTCACTTGCCCTCACGGCAGTTGCGCGGGGTCGAGGTGATCCAGCTCAAGGGTGGGCTGACCTATTCGGGCAAGGACACCAAGGATGTCGAGATCATCGAGAATTTCTGCCGGGCCTTCGGCGCCTACGGGCGATACCTGCCCCTGCCTGTGATCTTCGACTCGGTGGACGTGAAGACGATCGTGGAGAACGAGCGACACATCCGGCAGTCGCTGCAACTCGGCGCGACCAGCCGGATCGCGGTGTTCACCATCGGCGGGGTGAACTCCAGCAGCACCCTGTTCAACCTGGGGTACCTGACCGAGGCCGAGCGGCAGCGGCTGCAGGCCAACGCCGTCGGCGACATCCTGTCGCGGTACTTCGACAGCGAGGGTCGGATGGCCGACGAGGAGTTGGACGCCCGCACCCTGGCGATTGCGCTGGAGGACCTCAAGCGCATCGATCACCGGGTGCTGGTGGCTGGTGGGCCGGCCAAGACCGAGGCGATCCGTACCGCCTTGAATGTCGGCTACGCGAACCATCTGGTGACCGATCACCACACCGCGCGCAGGCTGGCCGACTAGCGAACATGTGAAAAAATAGAATCTTTACAAAAGTGCCGAACCGGCGTAGCGTGGTTTCCAGCCATCTACGACGGAGGTCTTTCAATGAAGAAAGCGGGATTCATCGACCACACCCTGTTGCGACCCGATGCGCGGCGGGCCGAGGTCGACAAACTCATCGACGAAGCGTTGGACGCCGGGTTCGCGACGGTCTGTGTTCAGCCCACCTGGGTGGCACACGCCGCCGACCGCTTGGGCGGCAGTGAGGTGGGGGTGTGCACCGTGGTGGGCTTCCCGCACGGTGCGAGCACTTCGGCCAGCAAAGCCTTCGAAGCTGCCGATGCCGTTGAGCGTGGAGCCATCGAGGTCGACATGGTCGTCAATATCGGCGCCGTGCTCGACGGCGACTGGGATCTGGTTCGCTCCGACATCGCCGCCGTTCTCGACGCGGTCGAAAACCGCGCGGGCCTGAAGGTCATTCTTGAGACCTGCCTGCTGACCGACGAGCAGATCGTCAAAACCTGCGAACTGTGCAGCGACCTGGGCGTCGCCTTCGTGAAGACGTCCACCGGGTTCTCGACCGGCGGCGCCACTGAGGAAGCGGTCAAGCTGATGAGCCAGACCGTGACCAACGGGGTGCAGGTCAAGGCCTCCGGCGGTATCCGCACCCCCGAACAGTTCGAGAAGTTCCTGGCCGCCGGTGCCAACCGGATCGGCGCCAGCGCCGGCGCTGCTCTGTTGGGGGAGGTGGCCCCGGCATGTTGATCAAGCACGGAGCCGAGCAACTCGACAACGGTTACCTTTCCAAGACGCCGCTGTTCCAGTACATCCTGCTGTCCATCCTGTTTCCGCTGTGGGGTGTGGCGGCCAGCCTGAACGACATCCTGATCACCCAGTTCAAGACCGTCTTCACGCTCAGCGATTTCGCCACCGCCTTCGTCCAGTCGGCGTTCTACGGCGGGTACTTCCTGATCGCGATCCCGGCCTCGCTGGTGATCAAGAAGTCCGGCTACAAGATCGCGATCATGATCGGCCTGTTGTTCTACATCATCGGCTGCTCGCTGTTCTTCCCCGCCTCGCACATGGCCACCTACGGGGTCTTCCTCTTCGCCCTATTCGCGATCGCGCTGGGCCTGTCCTTCCTGGAGACCTCGGCCAATACCTACTCGTCCATGATCGGGCCGAAGAAGCGCTCGACCCTGCGGCTCAACATCTCGCAGACCTTCTACCCCTTGGGCTCCATCGCCGGCATCCTGCTCGGCAAGTACCTGATCTTCGGCGACGGTGAGTCTCTGCACAAGCAGGCCGAGGGGCTGACCCCGGAACAACACAAGGTGTTCGCGGCCGAACTGCTGCAGAAGACCCTGCTGCCGTACAAATACATCATCTTCGTGCTGATCGTGGTGATGATCCTCTTCGCTCTCACCAAGTACCCGACCTGCAAGCCGCTGGCGGACGCGACCCACGTCGCCAAAGCGGCTCTTCACAATCGAGGGTGTAGTCGGGGTTTGAATCCGCCGGCCTCGAGGAGGCTGCGGGCGATGTAGTGGGTCAGGTTCCGGAAGCCC
>NZ_MQVR01000040.1 GCF_001907295.1 Bowdeniella nasicola | reverse complement strand
AACTATCATCGGCCTCATACCGCCTGTGCAGATCAGCCACCGGCCAGCCGAGTCCACGAACGTGTAGACAACGTCATGACCTCATACACCTAGCAATGAACGTCCACGAATTGCCCCTCATCTCCTTCACGATCCTCGCGCAGATGTGCGTGGGCGCGTTCGTTGTCCTCGGCATCATCTAGCTGCTCGCCCCGCGCCTGTACGGCGCGACTGAGACGGCCCAGACTGCGCCGGCCGGCCCCGCCGAGCCCAGCAACGCGATCGGGCGCCTGCTCGCGAAATTCAAGCTCGACTACGTGCCCGCCACGAACCCGGTCGACAAGCTCACCGACCCCGCGCTGTTCGCGATCGGCCCGATCCTCGTGCTTGGCCTGCTCGGCTCGATGCTGCACCTCGGCAACCCGTTCAACGCGCTCAACACGTTCCGCCACCTCGGCTCGAGCTGGCTCAGCCGCGAGATCCTCTTCGGCATCCTGTTCGCCGGCCTCAGCTTCCTGTTCTCCTTCCTGCAGTGGAAGAAGATCGGTAGCCCGCGCCTGCGCCAGGCGCTCGGCGTCCTCACTGCCCTGGTGGGCCTCGGTCTCGTGTTCGTCATGTCGATGGTCTACTACTCGCTGCCGACGGTCCCGTTCTGGCACCTGTGGACGACCCCCGCAACGTTCTTCGTCACGACGTTCCTCCTCGGCGCCCTCGCCGTCGGCGCGGGCCTCATGACGGTGACGATGTGGCGCCGCCGCAAGCTGGGCGGCCGCGACGAGGTCATTGAAGAACAAACCCAGGACATGCTGCAGCGTACGGTCCGCCTCATCGCGATCGCCGTCGCGGCCCTCGCGATCGTCCAGATCGTCCTGTTCATCTTGCAGATCACGACGATGGGCGCGGATGCGGCGATGCCGGAAGCCTCCCGCGAAGCGTTCTACAACAACTGGTTCCTCGCGCGCATCGTCCTGCTTATCGTCGGGGCCTGCCTGCTCGGCTTTTTCATGTACTCGTTCGCGACCTCGCACCGCTCGCTCACGATGATCGCGACCGTCGCGACGTGCGCGCTCGTTGTCGTGCTCGCCTCCGAGGTGTTAGGGCGCTCGCTGTTCTACGACGCCATGACTCGCATCGGCATGTAGCTCCTGTGATAGCCTCGGGTGTGTGGTGACGGTAAGCTACGCGCCAGGACTCCCACCGAGGGGAGCGACCGTCATTGCGTGCGGAGCGCGTCTCAACCAAGGGGTGAATACTGTCGTGAAAAAGATCCGTCATGCGGCCCTCGCTTTCGTGGCTGCCAGCGCGATGCTGCTGTCCGCCTGCGGCGGCGCTAAGGATGCTCCGGCCGACGGCGGGACGCCGGCCGATGAGCTGACCGGCGAAGTCACGGTTTTTGCCGCGGCCTCGCTGAATAAGGCGTTTTCCGATATCGGTGATGAGCTGATGAAGAAAAACCCGAAGGTCAAGGTCAAGTATTCCTTCGAGGGTTCCTCGACGCTCGTCGACCAAATGTCCGAAGGCGCACCGGCCGACGTGTTCGCCTCAGCCGACGAGAAGAACATGAAGCGCGCGACCGAGTCCGACCTCGTCGAGGACAACAAGCAGTTCGCGACGAACGTCCTCACCCTCATCGTGCCCGCCGGTAACCCGGCGAAGATCACGGGCCTCGATGCTTCCCTCGACGGCAAGCGCCTCGTCGTCTGCGCGCCCGGCGTGCCGTGCGGCAACGCGACCAAGACCCTCGCCGAGAACCTCGGCGTGACGCTGAAGCCGGTCTCCGAGGAGCAGAAGGTCACCGACGTGCGCGGCAAGGTCGAGGCGGGCGAAGCCGACGCGGGCCTCGTCTACACGACCGACGCGAAGGCCGCCGGCGACAAGGTCGAGATCATCGCCATCGACGGCGCCGATAAGGTCGTCAACAAGTACCCGATCGCGCTGACGAAGAAGGGCAAGGACAACAAGGCCGCCCAGGCGTTCATCGACATGGTGCTCTCGGCTGAGGGCCAAAAGATCCTCGCCGATTACGGCTTCGGCGCGGGCGCCGACGCTAAGTAGCGCGCGCGAGCGAACGAGAAGATTCCGTAGGCGGCGAAGCCGACGGCGATCGCGATCAACAGGAGCTGCCCGAGCGGCAATTCCCTGAGTTTCGCGATCCCGTCGGCTAAGCCGCCCGCTTCGTCTGGGTCATGGCTGACAGGCGCGAAGATAAACAGCGAGCCGGTCGCGAGCAGCGCGACCCCCTTCGCCACACAGCCGACCCGCCCCGCGATCAGGACCGCGCGGGGGGATGGCGATCCAGGTGCTTTAAAAACCTCGCGCTGATGCCGCTGTAGATGTGGTAGCCCGCGATCGTGATGATGACGAGCCCGACCGCCCCGACGATGAAGACCCCGCCGGGCAGCGACAGCGCCGTTGACGCCGCTTCTTCTTCCGTGTCCGAGCTCGTGCCCCAGCCCAGCGCGATCGCGAGCCCGACGCCCGCGACCACGAGGTGAACCACCGTTCTTCCGGCCGCCGGGAGGCGGTCGGTCGTCTTGTTCGCGCTGATCGCTACGCTGCCCTGCCACAGGGCAAGCAGCACGAGACCCACGATCACGACCCACAGCACGATCACACCGAAGGCGGAGTCGCCAAGGAGCGCGAGCGCGCCCGTGTGGTCCGTGTCTTCCGAGTTCGCGCCGAGCGCGAGCCGAACGATGAGGTAGGCGACCAGCAGATGCAGCAGCCCGTTGGCGGCGTGTCCGAGGCGGGCACCGTGATGGACGACCTCGCTCTCGCCCGCCTTGTGCCCCAGTTCCTTCGCGTCCTGTGCGTCTATTGCCGCTCCCTTGGGCCTAGCCGTCCGTTTGTCCTGAGAATAAACCGGGCCTGAGATAGCCTCTAGTTATGCCGGAAAATTTGCGCCGCGGCACCGTGCCATCGTGGGTGTATCTCCTCGCCGTCGTTGGCCTGGCCGCACTCGTCGTCCCGCTCCTAGGGCTCGGTACCCGCGTCCCGTGGACTCGTATCCCCGAAATCATGGGCGAGAGCGATGCCCGCTCGGCGCTCTGGCTTTCCCTGAAGACGTGCCTCGCGTCGACGGCATTCGCCGTCGTCCTCGGTATCCCCACCTCGATCCTGCTGTCGGGCCGGTGGCGCGGCGTGAAGGTCGCGCGCGTCCTCGTCCTGCTGCCGATGGCGCTCCCGCCCGTCGTCGCGGGCCTCGCACTGCTGCAGACCTTCGGGCGGCGCGGCCTCATCGGGTCCTGGCTCGACTCGATCGGCATCCAGATCGGGTTCACGACGACGGCCGTCATCATGGCGCAGACCTTCGTGTCGATGCCGTTCCTCATCGTCGCGCTGCAGGGCGCGCTGCAGGTGCGCGAACAGGGCCACGAGTCGATCGCGGCGACGCTCGGCGCGAAGCCGACCCGCATCCTGTCGCGCGTGACCCTGCCGCTCGTCGCGCCCGCGATCGCGCAGGGCACGGCGCTCGCACTCGCCCGTTCGCTCGGCGAATTCGGGGCGACGCTCACGTTCGCGGGCTCGCTCACCGGCGTCACTCGCACGATGCCGCTGGAGATTTACCTGCAGCGAGAGACCGATCCCGATATCGCGCTCGCGCTCGCCGCCGTCCTCATCGGCGTCGCCATCTGTGTCGTGGCCGTGACCGCCTGGCAGCAGGGGAGCGCCAAGCGGACGCCGGTGGCCGACGACGCCGACGCCGAACCCGCCACGGCCGAGTCGCCCGACGAACTCCCGCGCTCGGGCACGATGGGTGCTCCGATCTCCGCTCACATCCGCGTGCCGGAACGTGGCGTCGACGTGCCGCTGGAGGTCGCTGCCGGTGACGTCGTCGCCCTGCTCGGGCGCAATGGCTCCGGCAAATCGACATGCGTCCAGGTCATGAGCGGCCTGCTCGACGGCCCGGGATCGACCGTGAAAGTCGGTGACCGCACCCTCGATTCGGGCTCGCAGCACGTCCCAACCCGCGAACGCGGCATCGCCCTGCTCGCCCAGCGCCCCCTGCTGCTGCCGCACCTGAGCGCCGAGGACAACGTCGCCTTCGGGCTGCGCTCGCGCGGCATCGCCGCCGACGAGGCCCGCCGGCGCGCCCGCGCGGAACTCGCCGCGGTCGGCTGCGCGCACCTGACCGACCGGCGGCCGTGGCAGCTCTCGGGCGGCCAGGCGGCGCGCGTCTCCCTCGCCCGGGCGCTCGCGACCGACCCGGACGTCATCTTCCTCGACGAGCCGATGGCGGCCCTCGACGTCGACGCCGCGGCCGATATCCGCGGCCTGCTCGCCCGGCGCTTTGCCGCGACGAAGCCGACCGTCGTCCTCGTCACCCATAACCTCCTGGACGTCGCCTCGCTCGCGACCCACGCGATCGTGCTCGGCGACGGCGAGGTCATCGAATCGGGCCCCGCGCACGAGATCCTCACGTACCCGCGCACGGAGTTCACGGCGGCGCTCGCGGGCATGAACATGCTCATCGGTCGCGCGCACGCCGACCCCGAGGACCCGCACGTGCTCACGATCGCCGACGCCCCCTATGCGATAACAGGCGTCGCCGCCAGCGCCGAGGACGCCGCCGAACTCGCCGCGGGCCCCGCGATCGCGCTGTTCGCGCCGTCGGCCGTCTCGCTCTATCCGGCGGGTCAGCGCCCCGCCGGCTCGCCCCGCAACGTGCTGTCGACACGCGTCGTCTCCGTCGAGCAGGCGGGCCGCCTCGCACGCGTCGCAGCCGAGGTCCTGCCCGCGCGTTCGGGGGCAAAAACCTGGACGATCAGCGCCGACGTCACCCTCGCCTCGGTGCGCACGATGGGGCTGGAGCCGGGCGTAGAGCTCACCGCGACGATCAAGGCGGTGGAAGTGTCCCTCACCACGACTGCCCAGCGGATGGACACGCACGAAACCGCGCGCCCCTAGAAAAGTATTTTTAGGGCGTGAATATCAGCGCCTTGCTCCCAACCGTCCTGCCCTCCGCGTCCCTCATGGAAGCGGCCCCGTGGGTGTCGATTGTGCCGCCGCTGATAGCGATCCTGCTCGCGATCCTCACGCGCAAGGTCATCCTGTCCCTCGGCCTCGGCGTCATCAGCGCCGCGCTCCTCATCGCGAACTTCCACCCGATCGGCACGCTCAAGGCCCTCGGCAATGCCGCGCTCAGCCTCGTCTACGCTGAGGGCGCGATCAAAACCGACCACATCTACATCCTCGCGTTCCTCCTGATGCTCGGCGCGATCACCTCGCTCGTCCTCATGTCGGGCGGCTCGCAGGCGTTTTCCGCGTGGGCATCGCGCCGCATCTCGGGCCGACGCGGCGCGCAATGGCTCGGCACCGCGATGGGCATCGGCATCTTCATTGACGACTACTTCAACGCCCTCGCCGTCGGCCAGGTCGCGAAGCCCGTCACCGATAAATACCGCGTTTCGCGCGCGAAGCTCGCCTACATCATCGACTCGACGTCGGCGCCCGTGACGGTTCTCGTGCCGTTCTCCTCCTGGGGCGCCTCGATCATTGCGCTCATCGCGCCGACGATCGCCGCGTCCTCACTCGCCGTCTCCGATATCGGCGCCTTCCTTCGCGCGGCCGCCGCGAACTATTACGCGATCGCGGCTGTCCTGCTCGTCACCGCCGTCGTCGCCTTCTCCCTCGACTTCGGTCCAATGCGCGCCGAAGAGCACCGCGCGATCCGCCACGGGCGGACGTATTCGAGCAAGGCGAACATCCCAGGCGAGGTCTCCGATAACCTCCCGCAGGCGCCCACGGGCCGGATCGCCGCGCTCATCGTGCCCTTCGTCGCGCTCGTCACCGGCGTGATCGGCGCGATGTTCGTCACCGGTGCGCTCTACGGCGAGACTTGGGACCTCATGCGCATGCTGGAAAACACCAAGGTCGCGGAGTCCCTCGTTATCGGCGGTCTCATCGGCCTCATTGCCGCCGTCGCGCTGTGCTGGCGCGCCATCCGCCCGCACGAACACATCACCGCGGCGACCATGGCACGCGGCGCGGGCTCCGGCGCCGCCTCGATGTGGCCCGCGATCCAGATCCTGCTGCTCGCCTGGCTGCTCGGCAAGCTCATCACGACGCTCGGCACCGGCACCTTCGTCGGCAACCTCGTGCGCAGCGCCGACCTGCCGGTCGCGATGCTCGTGCCGGTGATGTTCCTCGCCGCCTCGATCATGGCGTTCTCGACGGGCACCTCCTGGGGCTCGTTCGGCATCCTCATCCCGATCGCGGGCGACATCATGAACTCCGTCGGCGCGAGCGAATTCCTCATTCCCGCGCTCGGCGCGGTCCTCGCGGGCGCGGTCCTTGGCGATCACTGCTCGCCGATCTCCGATACGACGATCCTGTCGTCCACCGGTGCGGGCTGCGACATCATCACGCACGTGACGACGCAGCTGCCCTATGCGGGCGCCGCCGCGATCGCCGCGCTCATCGGGTACACGACGCTCGCACTGACCGCCTCGATCATCGCCGGACTCGTCGCGACGCTCCTCGCGCTCGCCATCGCCGTCATCGTGTTAGTCCGCATGACGATCACGCTCGAGACTGAACATCGGGAAAACGTCGCATCTGCTCCGCAGGGGGAAAATACCGAGTAGGCTGGCACACGACACCTGACGCAACGACGCGATTCCGCAAAGACGCGGGAGGAGGGTTATGAAAGTCATCGTTGTGGGGATTGCCAACCAGCGCACCACCGTCCCCATCGGCTCCTTCCCGGTCACGTTGCATCACGATGCGAGCTACCACCACGAGATCCGGCACAGCGTCGGCGGCATGGGCTTTTCCGTTGCCCGCGCGCTATCGGCCCTCGGCAACGATGTCGCGCTCGCGGCACCGCTGGGGGAGGACTACCCGACGGCGCTCATCGACACTGAGGCCTACCGCTTCGACATGTCGACGCACCTGTGCACGCGCTCGCTCGCGCGCACCCCGCGCAGCGTCGTGCTCTACGACGACGCGGGAGCGCGCCAGATCTTCAACGACCTCACCGACTCACCCGGCATCGCTTTCCACGTCGACGATCTCCTGCCCGACGTCACGCAGGCCGACATCACCGTGCTCACCTCGCGGCGCATGGCGGCCGGGCTCGCGACCGAACTCGCGAAGCGCAACCTCCCGTTCGCGGTCGACCTGCAAAACGTCGACCCGATGATCCGCGATGACCTCGCCGCTTACCAGGAGGCGAGCGAGGACGGCCTGCCGCCCGCGGGCCACTGCCCGCCGCCGACGGGCGAGGCCGAGCTCGGGATCCTCGCCGAAGCCCCCGTGTGCTTCGACGAGTGGGTCGCGCCCTTCCTGCCCGCCCGATACATCACGATGTCGTCCTCCCGCGCGCGCGGTCGCGAGGCGGAGGTCCTTGCCGATGTCGCGCACGCCTCCCGCGCCGAGGTCTGCGTCATGACCCTGGCCGAGCGCGGCTGCCTCGTCCTTTCCCGCAATCCCGACGGCAGCTGGCCGGCCGAGCCGAGCCACGTGCCCGGCGAGCCGGTGACGATCACGAATTCGCTCGGCGCGGGCGAGAACTTCCTCGCCGTCTTGCTCCACGAGCTCATCACGTGCGGCGCGGATCCGATCACGGCCGCCTCGCGCGCCAATATCGCGGTCGCGCGGCTACTCGCCGACAAACCGGCCCACGGCGGAATCACGGTCGACCGCCTGGCCGAGCTCCTCGGGCCGGGCTGTGCGCCGCGCGCGAACCCGGAGTCGATCCCGAAACGCGACCCGGTCTCGACGAGCTAAAAGTCCATAGCTTCGAGCCGCTTCCGCTCGCCGCGTCGCCGCCGGCGCGTCACCAGACACGCCAACCCAAACACCGTGAAGGCGAGCAACACGAGCGCGATCACGGGCGCGAGAATCGCCGCGAGCGAGAGCGCGAGGCTCGTCGCATCCTCCCCGACGGACAGCACCGGCGCCGCAATACCCGCGGTGGCGACGTTCGCGACCGGCCGAGCGGTCGCCTTCGTCAGGTGGACGACGAGCGCGACGACGGCGCCGACGATGAACAGCAGCCAGCGCCCGTACGAAAACGCCGAGGACGAATCCGTGAGCGTCTGCTCGGGCCCAAAACCGGAGGCGAAGACGATATCCATGTCTCAAGTCTGCTACGTCGCCCAGGTTTTTACCTTGTGATAGATCTCGACCTCGCGGTCGGCGAGCATGCGGGGCCCCGCGATCCAGCCGATCGCGAGCAGGGCGAACCCGGCCGCGAGCGCCGCGAAACCGGCCCAGAAATGCAGGCCCAGCAGCGCGAAAATGATCGCGGGCAGCATCGGCACGAAATATGCGGGAATCCCTGCCAGACCTGAAATCCACGCGGCCGAGGACTGCCCCGAGTTCATCTTGAACGCGTTCGTGCCGGGCGCCTGGACGGGATAGGGCAGCAGGACACACAGCATCGCCGCGACGCCGACGACGGTGCAGGCCGCGCCCACGATCATCGCCGCGGCCAGGGGCATAAACGCGAGCGAGCCCGCGAGCGTGGCAGCCAGGAGTGTCGCGAGGAGGATCGTCGGCACCGTGACGAGCAGGGCGGCGATGCCGCGCCCGCGCAGCGAGATTTTCGGATCGAGCCCGTGGATGATCGCATGCCAGCCCGCCGGGCCGTCGAAGCCCAGGTCGTTGATGAGCTGCTGCATCGAGACGACCATCGTGAACAGCGCGAACGGGCCGAGCACCATCGCTGCGTTCTCGCGGTTGATATACAGGACGAACGCGAGAATGATCGGCGAGAGCAGCAGCGAGATGAAATAGCGCGAATCGCGCAGCCAGTAGCGCACCGAGCGTCCGATAACCGCGCCCAGCGGGGTCGTCGGCAGGATCTTCATGACGCCCTCGTCGACGACGGGTAGGTCGGCGCGCCGCGAGCCACGCAGGCGGGTGCCCGATCCCAGGCTCGAGGGCGTGATGAGTGCTTCGTCGAGGTTCTTGCGCCACCACAGCCAGATCGCCGCGCACGTGACGAGGACGATCGCAAGGCGCGCGAAGCCGATGAGATAGGCACCGCTCGCGAGGTCGAAGGGGATCGCCGCCGGGGCGCCCAGGGGCGTCCACGACGCGATCGCAACCGCGTCTGTGAGCAGGTTGGTGAGGTCGACCGCATCGGCGGTCTCGAGCGAGCCGAGCAGAAACGACAGGCCGGAATACAGCACCGCGATCGCGGCGATCATGCCGAAGGCCGACAGCAGTTCGCGGCCGCGCCGGCTAATGCCGCCCACCCCGACGGCGGTGAGGATCGCGCGCGGCGCAGCAAGGCAGAGGTAGAGCCCGAGCCCGAAGCAGATCGGGGCGGCCACGAGCGCCATGCCGAGCGCACCGGAACTGGCCGCCGGGTAGCGCCCGGTACCGATCGCGAGCATGACGAGGATCAGGGCGGCGATCCACGCGAGCGTCGTGAGGACCGCGGGAATAGAAATGATCGAGGCGACCAGCAGCGCGGGCTGCAGCTCGCGGGCGCGCAGGGGCGTGCGCGAGAACCGATCCGCCGCGAGCGGATCATCGAGGCCGCCGGCGACGAGGGGCGCGACGAGCCACCCCAGGATGAGCATCGCGGCCCCGAGCGAGAGCACGTGCGGGAGATATTCCGGCGCGCTGCTCGCGAGCGTCCCGACCCCGATCATCGCAAGGAGGAACATCGGCAGGACGGACAGCAGGCCGAGGATCGCCGCGACCCAGCGGCGCGCATGCGCGAACTCGGCGCGCCACAGGCGCCAACGCAGCGCGGTTAGGACCGCAACCACGACAGCGATCCTTCCGCGAGCGATTCGGCGCCGACGATATCGATGAAGCGGTCGACGAGCGAGCCCTCGCCTCGCACTTCGGCAAGCGTGCCCGCGGCGCGCACCTGCCCGTCGTGGATGATGGCGACGTGATCGCACATCGCCTCGACGAGCTCCATGACGTGCGAGGAGATGACGACGGTGCCGCCGCCGGCGACGAACTGAGCGAGGATCGCGCGGATCGTGCACGCCGAGACCGGGTCGACGGACTCGAACGGCTCATCGAGCACGAGCAGGCTCGGCGAATGGATGAGCGCCGTCGCGAGCAAAATCTTTTCCGCATGCCCGCCGAATAATCCGCGACGGGCTTGCGGGCGTCGTTGGTAAGGCCCAGCGTCGTGAGCAGGTCGGCGGTGCGCTGTTCGACGGTCGTCTTATCGAGCCGATGCAACAGCCCGGTATAGATGAGGAGCTCGCCGCCGGTCAGCCGGTCGAACGTCGCCATCGCATCGGGCAGGACCCCGAGCCGTTCCTTCGCGGCCGCGGGATCGTCCCACACGTCCTGGCCCGCGATCGCGGCGCTGCCCGCGCTCGGGCGCAGCAGGCCCGTCGCCATCGACAGGGTCGTGGTCTTGCCGGCGCCGTTCGGGCCGACGATGCCATAAAAGGAGCCGACGGGGATCTCGAGCGAGAGGTCGCGAACGACGCGACGGCCGCCGAACTCCTTCGACAGGTGGCTAAGCAGCAGTGCGGGCGGTCTCATACCTACCAGGGTAGGGGTGAGACCGCCCGCACAAAATCCTTCGCAGGACGTATCTGCTGGACTACTTATTCGCGTTGACCTTGGCGAGTTCCTGTTGGATTACCTGCTGGAAATGCTCGGTCGGCTGAGCGCCCGAGACGACCTCATCGTTAATGATGAACGCGGGCGTGCCGCGCAGGCCGAGCGTGCGGATCGCCGAGTCGGTGTTTTCGAAGACCTTCTTCTCGAGCTCCGGGTTCTTGATCGCTTCGCGGAATTTATCGAGGTCCTCGACGCCGGCCTGCTTCGCAAACTCGACGTACTCGTCCTCGGTGTAGGACGGGTGGCCGCCGGAGTGCGCCTTGAAGACGACATCGTGGAACTCCCAGAACTTGCCCTGGTCGGCGGCGGCGCGCGCCGCCGCGCCGGTGGTCTTGCCCTCGGGGAAGAGCGCGAGGTCGCGCCATTCGATGCGCAGCGTGCCGTCGTCGATGAGTTTCTTCAGCTCCGGCTTCGTCGTGTTCGCGAACTGCGCGCAGAACGGGCAGGAGAAATCGGAGTACTCCACCATGACGACGGGGGCGTCGACCTTACCCTGGGCGTACGGGTCGCCCTCCTCGCGCGTCGGCTGCGCCCGGATCAGCTTGAGGACCTCCGGGTCTTTTTCTGGCGTCGCCGTCGCCGTCGGGGCCGCGGAAGCACCCGCGGTCTCGGTCGGCTGTGCCGCCTGCATCGCGCCCATCCTTCCCAGCAGGAAGAAGATGCCAGCGATCAGCAACGCACACAGGACGGCGAGCACGATCACGAGCGGCGAGCGGGCGGGCGAGGCCGGACGCTGGGCCGTTTTTGGATCGGAAGTATTGAACGACATGGCACCGATCCTACCCAAGCTCAGGGTTGCCGCCCTACGAAAGGTGGAATGTACGCCACCGGCTCACCTGGCACGATGGTGATATGTCGAGTTCAGTGCCAGCCATCCGCACCCGGGGTCTAACCAAAATCTATGGCAGCGGCGAAGCCGCCGTCACCGCCGTGTCCGACGTGTCCATTGACATCGCCGCCGGCCAGTTCACCTCCGTCATGGGTCCCTCCGGCTCCGGCAAATCCACGTTCCTGCACTGCGTCGCCGGACTGGACTCCATCACGTCGGGCACCGTCGAGATCGCGGGCGAGGACATCAGCGCGATGAGCGATTCCCAGCTCTCGCGCTTCCGCCGCGACCGGATCGGCTTCATGTTCCAGGCGTTCAATTTGCTGCCGACAATGACCGCGCGGCAAAACATCGTCCTACCAACGAAGATGGCGCGCAGCCAGGTCGACGACAAATGGTTCGAGCGCCTCATTGCGACCCTCGGGCTGTCCGACCGCCTCGAGCATCGCCCCTATGAGCTCTCCGGCGGCCAGCAGCAGCGCGTCGCCGTCGCCCGCGCCCTGCTCACCCGGCCCGCGGTGCTCATTGCCGACGAGCCGACCGGCAACCTCGACTCGTCCTCCTCCGCCGAGGTCCTCCAGCTGCTGCGCAATGCCGTCGACGAGCTCGGCCAGGCCGTCCTCATGGTGACGCACGATCCCGACGCGGCCGGCGTCGGCGACCGCATCCTGTCCATGGCCGACGGGCACATCGTGTCCGACGAACACCCGAGCGCACACCAGGGACGGCGGGTCGCCCAGTGAAGGATGTGCTGGTCGCGCAACTGCGCTCGAAACCCTCGCGACTGCTCGCGACGACGATCGCCGTCATCGTCGCGGTCGCCTTCGTCGTCGTCACGCTCTCGCTCGGCGGCGCGTTCACCTCGACGATGCGCCAGGCCTTCGCCGAGATCCTCACCAACGCCAACGGCCAGGTGACGTGTCATACAAACACGATCACGAGCGCCTACCTCGAGAAGAACCTCGACGCTAACGGCGACACGGATGCGCCCGAGGTCAAAGACCCGTGCGGCCAGGTGCGTGACAAGATCGCCGAGATCGACGGGGTCGCGGCCGCAGGGCTGGTCCAAAACATCGCGGTCGAAGCCCGCAAGAGCGGCGAGATCGCGCACATGCAGGGCTTCCGCCTCATCGATCCGGCCCTGCGCTGGCAGGAGATCGACCGCGGCGGCTGGCCCGAGGCCAATAACCAGATCGCGATCGACGCCGCCACGGCCGAACAGCTCGGCGTCGATGTCGGAGACGAGGTCGACGCCGGACCGATCGGACACCAAAACGACAGCGCCCGCGTCACCGTCGTCGGCGTCTTTAAAACCGGCCGCTTCTCCTTCCCGCAGGCCGTTGTGCCCGCGGAGAAGCAGACCTGGCTCGGCTCGCCCTTCGATGAGGTCGCGCGCATTATCGTGAAGGCCGATTCTGGAGTGAGCGACGGCCAGCTCATCGAGCGGCTGAAGGACGCCGACCTGCTCACCCTCGAGGTCCCCGATGCGCTCGAGTTCAAGACCGTCAACGAGTCGGTCGAGGACGAGCTTGCCCAGTTCACGAACGGCAGCGGCATCATCACCGCAGTCGCGTCCGTGTTCTCGCTCATCGCCGCCGTCGTCGCGGGCATCGTCATCACGCTGACGTTCCAAGTCCTCGTCGTCCAGCGCACGCGCGAACTCGCGCTGCTGCGCTGCATCGGGGCCGAAGGCGGGCAGGTGCGACGCCTCGTGCTCGCCGAAGCCCTCGTCGTCGGCGCGGTCGCCTCCGCGATCGGAGCGGTCCTCGGCGGCGGACTCGTCTTGTGGCTCTTCCCGATGCTGCAGCTCCGCCCCGCGGTTTCCGACACCATCACGCCCATGATCGCGGGCCTTATCGTCGGCATTATCCTCACGCTCATCTGCGCGTTCGGGCCCGCCCGCCGCGCGACGCGCGTCGCCCCGCTCGCGGCCCTGCGTCCCGCCGACCTCGCGCCCGTGCGCTCCAAGCGCGGCATCGTCCGCCTCATCATGGGGCTGCTCATCACCGGCGCCGGTGTCGCCGCGCTCGTGCTGGGAATCCGCCGCGAATCGCTGCTGCTCGCGATGCCGGGTGGCATGGCGATCTTCATCGGCGCCATCATCCTGTACGCCTTCATTGTCCCCGGCCTGCTCAAGGCAATCTCCGCGGTCTGGGCGAAGCGCTGGGCGCCGAGCGAACTCGCCGCCGCGAACGCTTCGCGCAACCCGGGCCGCACCGCCGCGACCGCGTCGGCGCTCGTCGTCGGCATCGGGCTCGTCGTCACGGTCGTGACCGGGCGCTACTCGATGGAGCACTCGCTGACCTCGATCCTCGAGGATCGTCGCCCCATCGACCTCATCGCCCAGGGCGCCGAGTTCACCGACGAGCAGCTTCAAACCATCCGCGGTCTCGAAGGCGTCGTGTCGGCCGAACCCGTCCAGGTCGCGCAGGCCTATGTCGGCACGGTCCCGACGGCCGAGCAGCTCGCGGCACTCAACCCCGGCGGCGAGGGCGAAAAGCCCGAAACCCCCGCGGGCCCCGAAGCTCCCGAAGCTCCGGAGGCTCCACAGGTACCCGAGCCCGAGTCCCCACCGTCGACCGCCGCCGGCGAGGCCAGCCAGGAGGCTATGCCCCAGACGGTCCGCGTCTTCGGGATGACCGACGAGGCGCTCGCGCTCGCGCGCGCGAAAGTCGTCGAGCCCGCGACGGGCGAGGCCGGCGTCCGCTCGCATTGGGAACTGTCCGACACAGACCGCGTGACGCTGCACTTCCCGGTGCCGGATGCGGCCCCGAACGCCGACGGCACGATCGCGACCGCGGCCCGCGACCTCACCCTCGTCGAGGGGCGGGGCCCGGCGAGCGGCATTGCGTGGCTCACCGCCGACGACCTCGCAACACTCGCGAAGGACTCGAGCATCGAGACGAAGCCCGGCGCCGTCATCGTGCGCCTCGCCGACGACATGACCTCCAAGCAGCTCAACGCCCTATCGAGCGATATCCGCGCGATGGCGGAGGGCATCGCGGTCGACGGCGGCGCCTTCGACCGAGTCCGTTTCATGCTCATCCTCGACACGATGATGTACGTCATCCTCGGCCTGCTCGGCGCCGCGATCGCGATCGCCATTATCGGCGTCTCAAACACGCTCGCGCTGTCGGTGCTGGAGCGCCGCCAAGAATCCGGCCTGCTGCGCGCGCTCGGCTTCACCCGCGGTCAGATGCGGGCCATGCTCGCGATCGAGGCGGCGCTCATCGCGATCGTCGCCGCGCTCGGAGGCATCGCGCTCGGCGTCTTCGAAGCGTGGGCGGGCGTGCGCGCCCTATCCGCTC
The DNA here is from genome assembly GCF_001907295.1 of Bowdeniella nasicola. Taxonomy (GTDB): domain Bacteria; phylum Actinomycetota; class Actinomycetes; order Actinomycetales; family Actinomycetaceae; genus Bowdeniella; species Bowdeniella nasicola. The sequence continues at coordinate 8,120 of NZ_MQVR01000040.1, read as the reverse complement.
AGCTCGGTTTCGACCTCTCGCTGTGGCTGCCATGGGGCTGGCTCGCCGGCATCGTCGGCGTCGCCCTGGCCGCCGCGCTCATCGCGTCCGTCCTACCCGCGCGCACCGCGGCGAAGACGAGCCCGATCGAGGCGATGGTGAACGACTAGCGGTGAGCTAGCAGATGTTCGACGACGGTCGCTGCCCGCGCGGCGACCTCGTCGAGCGTCAGGTGGAAGCTATCCGACGCCGACCCGTCGCACAGGTCCGAGATCGCGCGCACGGAGATAAACGGCATCTTCGCGAGGTGGCACGCCTGCGCGAGCGCGGTCGACTCCATATCGGTCGACAGCGCGGCCGGAAAAGTTTTTCGGACCTCGGCAACCAAGTGCGCGGCGATGAACGAATCCCCCGAAAGCATGCCGCCCAGATGGATCCGCGACGAGCCGTCGAAAACCGCGTCCGCGGCGAGCACCTCGGCGCGCGCGAGCCACGTGGCATCACCGAGGAATGCGGGCGGCATCCCCGGAATCTGGCCGAGCTCATAGCCGAACGCGGTCGCATCCGCGCCGTGGTAACGGTATTCGGTGCCGACGATGACATCCCCGATCGCGACGCCGTCGCCCAGCCCGCCCGCCGACCCCGTCGAGATGACGACGTCGGGGGAGTACTCGGCGACCAGCCGCGTCGCCGTGACGGCCGCGTTGACCGCGCCGATCCCCGTGACCGCGACCGTGACATCGCCGCCGAGACTCCGCTGCGTATAGGGCGCCGCCTCCTCGGGCATCGCGGCGAGGACGACGGCACGCATCAGGCCATCACCAGCGACCAGGACTCGCGCGCGTCAAGCATGCGCTGCACCGCGGCCTTCGCCCCGGCCAGGTCATGCGACGCGCCCCAACCGCACTGCACTTCGTTCGCAGCGGGCACTTCGCTCGCGGCGAGCACGTCTTCGAGCGTCGCGGCAATGAGGTCGAACATCTCCTCGTCGCTGTGCTCCCCGGCCATGAGCAGGTAGAAGCCGGTCTGGCAGCCCATCGGTGAAAAATCGACGACGTCATTCGAATGATTCCGGACGTTCTCAGCAAAGGTGTGCTCCAGCGAATGGATCGCCGGCATCTCGAGGTGCTCGCGATTCGGTTGGCAGAACCGCACGTCGTATTTCACGAGCACATCCCCGCCGGAAAGCGTCTTGCGGTCCGCGACGCGCACATAGGGCGCCGCCACCTTGGTGTGGTCCAGGTTGAACGATTCGACGTTCATCTTCGCGTCACTCATGGCTCTAGCCTATCCGTACTTGGGATAGGAAAATCGGACGAAACGTGTAACCATTTACAGGCAGGCCACCCCGGTAACGGGACGACATGGAGGTTATGGCATGACTGATCGACACGACGTTTCGGCACCCCGCTCTACCCCCGGGCAACACGTCGAATACCACCTCACCCGGCCGCATTCGGCCCGCAAATCCCTGCCGATCACCCCGACGAAGCGCTCCGTCATGCCCGGCCCCGCGCGCGCCCGCGGCCTCGGCGCCGACGCGCTATATGCGGGCGCGATGCCCGCCCACGAGGCCCCGCGCCCGTTGAGCGTTGCCGACCTGTTCAAGATCGGGCTCGGTCCCTCCTCCTCCCACACCGTCGGCCCGATGAAGGCCGGCTATGCCTTCGCCAAGGAATGCCTCGCCGTCCTGCGCGACGGCCCCGCCCCGCGACGCATCACCGTCGACCTGTACGGCTCGCTCGGCGCGACGGGCCGCGGCCACGCCACCGACCTCGCCGTCGTGTGGGGCCTTGCCGGCTTCCTGCCCGACTCCGTCCCGATGGACATCGTGGAAAACCTCGTCGACCGCATCGGTGAGAGCGGCGAGCTGGTCATCGCCGGCGAGATCGCGGTGCCATTCTCCTTCACCGACGACGTCGCCCTCGTGCCCGACACCGTCCTCGACTACCACGTCAACGGCGTGACCTTCACGCTGCACGGCGATGACGGCGTCCTTTTGGAGCGCACCTATTACTCCGTCGGCGGCGGCTTCGTCGTCGAACAGATTCCCGACGACGAACTCACCGACGAACAGCGCGCCGAGGAGGCCACCGCCGTGCGCTCGCTGTCCGATGAGAGCAAGGGGAGCGACGATGATTGCCCCGCCGCGCCCTACCCGTTCGCCTCCGCCCGCCAGCTCCTCGACCACTGCGCGGCCGCCGGCCTGTCGGTCTCCGACGTCGTGCGCGCGAACGAGGAATCCTCCCGCATCCGCATCGACGTCGATAAGCACCTCGACGCCATTTGGGACGCGATGAGCGAATGCATCGACGCGGGCTGCCGCACCGACGGCACCCTGCCCGGCGGCCTCGGCGTCCCGCGCCGCGCCGCGAAGCTCTACTCCGAGCTGTCCGCTGGCGAGCAGCGCGGCCCCATCGGCGACTGCGAAGACCCGCTGCGCGCCGTCGACTGGGTGAACCTGTACGCCTTGGCCGTCAACGAAGAAAACGCTGCCGGCCACCGCGTCGTGACCGCGCCGACGAACGGCGCCGCGGGTATCGTCCCCGCGGTCATTAAGTACTACCTGCAGTTCGTCCCGGACTCCACGACCGATGGCGTGCGCCGCTTCCTCCTCGCCGCCACCGCGATCGGCTCCCTCATCAAGACGAACGCGTCCATCGCGGGCGCGGAAGTTGGCTGCCAGGGCGAGGTCGGCTCCGCCTCCGCCATGGCCGCAGGAGGCCTGTGCGAAGCGATGGGCGGCACCCCGAGCCAGGTCGAAAACGCGGCCGAGATCGCGATGGAACACAACCTCGGACTCACGTGCGACCCAGTTGGCGGTCTCGTGCAGATTCCCTGCATCGAACGCAACGCCATCGGCGCGATGAAGGCCATCAACGCGGCCCGCATGGCCCTGTGGGGCGACGGCCGACACACGGTCAGCCTCGATGTCGTCATCGAGACGATGCGCCAGACCGGTGAGGACATGCTGAGCAAGTATAAGGAGACCTCGACGGGCGGCCTCGCCGTCAACGTCGTGGAATGCTAACCGCACGTCTCAGTACGGCAACGATCTGCCTGATCTGAAACGAACTCTCGCACTCCACGCCATCCTGTGGTTGAATCTGGGGCAACCGTTGTATCGCACAACACGATAGACGCCAAAGGATGGGATTGCGATGAAGGTACGTCTTCGACTGCTCGCCCTCACTGCCGCGCTAGCCCTCGGTATCGCCGGCTGTTCCGGAAACACGTCCAACCCTGCAGCCCCCTCGGCAACCACCCCGGCCGAGTCCGCCTCGAGCGATGTTGCCACCAGCGCGGCCCCGTCCGATGGCGCATCCCCGACGGATGACGCGGCGCCCTCCGAAGTTTCGGCGGATGTCGTCAAGGGCCTGAAGTACGGTGACACCGAACTCCAGGTCGTTGCGCCCGAGCAGCTGAAGTCCTACATGGACGCCTACAACAAGCAGCTCAAAACCATGGGCGACGTGAAGTCCGAGCCGGCCGAATGTGCCGCCCGAGGCACCGAAGCAGCCCGCGCCCTCATGGAGAAGACTCCGGTGATGGCCCTGAGCCAGTCCGGCGGCGGGGCCGCCTCCGTTCAGGTGTACGCAGGCGCCGCCAAGGACGTCGACTTCGCTAAGCTCCGCGACATTATGAGCAAGTGCTCGGAGTACACCCTCGAAGTCAACGGGACGAGCGTGCCCGTGAAGGTTTCGGAAGCCAAGTCGTCGGTTTCGGCAGACGAGGTCCTTGGCCAGCAGGTCCAGCAGGAGATTGCCGGCGAGTCCCAGACCGTCGTCACCGTCATGGCGACGAAGGGCGATAACCTCGTCGTCACCTCCGTCGCCGGCCCCGAAACCGCCGATCAAGCCAAGCTAGATGAACTGACTACGACAGTCCTTTCGCGACTGTAACGAGCCAGAAAGGCCCCCGCCGATGAGACTACCCCTCGCGCTGCCCGCCTGTTCGCCGCGGGCGCAGCCGCCGCCCTCCTGCTGAGCGCCTACGCCTCCGGCGGCGAGAAGGCAGCAGCCCCTGCCACGACCACCCCGGCCGCCACCGCCACCACGACGGCGGCGGCGCCCGAGGAGACCGAAGAAGCGAGCGACGACGCCACGGAAGAAGCCCCCGAAGGCTCCGGCCGTGACAGATGTTCCAGGCCATCGCCCAGATGGAGGAGGAAGACGCTGACAAGGTCAAGGTCGAGCCCGAAGAGTGCAAGTCTCTGCCGAGCATCGTCAACCTCGACGATGCTGAAGCGGAGCAGGTCGCCCAGGCGATCACGCCCGGCCTCGAGGTGATGATCCTCGCGATGGACAAGGACGCCATGAGCTACGACCTTGGCAAGCTGAAGGAGCACCGTGACAAGTGCGGCACCTCCACGCGCTCCATGGGTGAGCGGAAGGAAACGGAGACGCTGACGCCGGTCGACTTCGACGTTGATGCAGGCGAGGTACAGGCCTATAAGTTTTTGACCACCGGAGGCGAGGAAGACTACGAAGCGATCTCGGTGAGTATCATGAAGGGTGACACCTACCTCGCCTTCGACCTGTCCGAAACCACCGACGAAGCCCTTGGCAAGCTCGAGGAACTCGTCAACGAGGTCCTCGGCCGCCTAAACTAACGGCAACTTTCCCCTCAGCTCCGGCCCGGATGTCGCCTCGCTCGACACGCCGGGGCGAAGTCGTTTTGCGCCACATTTTTCTTGTCTCAACCGGGCGCCATTCGTCGCTTTCCACAGTTCGCACAGGCTGTGGACAATCCTACGTCCCCACTTTGCACACCCCTGCCGCACGCCGTTTCGGTTGCTGCTCGACGAGCCTCAGGAGCGGGTTTCGTACAGGTTCGTGCGGCGTGCACCGCGCCAATGTCGGTGGTGCCCGCCAGACTTAGCCTGCGCGCCCAACCCGCTCGCGTCGGCCTATCCACACCGACCCAAAAATCATCCACAGGAGGTGGTGGACAGTTTTGTATAGTTATTCGATCTAGAATGCACCGCACACTAGATGTAGTGGTCGCGCTTTCGATCGATCACAAGGTATAGTGACAGAAGTCAGCGAGCCGGTTCGAGATGAATCGAACGACACGGGTGTAACACCCCGGAAAAATGGCCCGCGAGGACGCCGTTAACCAGACTTCTAAGGAGTGTGCTCTCATGAGCATTACCGTGTTCAGCAAGCCGAACTGCGTTCAGTGCGATGCCACCTACCGTGCGCTGAAGAAGAACGGCTTGGAGTACACCGTCGTTGACATCACCGAGGACGCCGAAGCGCTCGCGAACGTCAAGGCTCTCGGCTACGTGCAGGCCCCCGTCGTCTTCGCCGACGGCGACCACTGGTCGGGCTTCCGCCCGGACCGCATCAAGGCCCTGGCCCGCGTCGCCGCCGTGCAGACCGTCAGCGCGTAACCCTCGACGACGGTTCACCAGAAGAATCCGGGAGGATGACATGGCTCGTATCGTCTACTTTTCATCGGTGTCGGGTTACACCCACCGATTCGTAGAGCGACTCGGACTACTCGCCTCCCGGATTCCGCTTCGCCCCTCAGACCCGTTCCTGCGCGTCGACGAAGAATACGTCCTGATCGTTCCCACCTATGGCGGTGGCAACCAGCGGGGAGCAGTCCCCAAGCAGGTCATCAAGTTCTTGAACGACGAGCACAACCGGTCGCTTATCCGCGGCGTCATCGCCTCGGGCAACTCTAACTTCGGCACCGCCTTTTGCATCGCCGGCGATATCATCGCCCGCAAATGCCAGGTGCCATTGCTCTACCGCTATGAGCTCCTTGGAACCCCCGACGACGTCGATCGGGTAAAAGAAGGATTGGAAGAATTTTGGCAGAAACGCTCACTGACACCGGCCTAGAGAGTTTCGCGAGCGAAGATCTCGACTACCATGCCCTGAACGCGAAGCTGAACCTGTACGACGACAGCGGCAAGATTCAGTTCGACGCCGACAAGCAGGCTGCTCGGCAGTACTTCCTGCAGCACGTCAACCAGAACACGGTGTTCTTCCACTCGCTGGACGAAAAACTCACCTACCTGGTCGACGAGGGCTACTACGAAGGCCACGTCTTGGAGAAGTACTCCAACGAGTTCCTCCACCGCATCTTCGACCACGCCTACGCGAAGAAGTTCCGCTTCCCAACGTTCCTCGGCGCGTTCAAGTACTACACGTCCTACACGCTGAAGACCTTCGACGGGAAGCGCTACCTCGAACGCTTCGAGGACCGCGTCGTCATGGTCGCCCTCACCCTTGCCGATGGCAACGAAGACTTTGCCATCACACTCGTCGACGAGATCATCTCCGGCCGCTTCCAGCCCGCCACCCCGACGTTCCTCAACTCGGGCAAGGCCCAGCGCGGTGAAGCCGTCTCCTGCTTCCTGCTGCGCATCGAAGACAACATGGAGTCGATTGCCCGCGGCATCAACTCCGCCCTGCAGCTGTCCAAACGCGGCGGCGGCGTCGCCCTGCTGCTGACCAACCTGCGTGAGCACGGCGCTCCGATCAAGAAGATCGAAAACCAGTCCTCCGGCGTCATCCCCGTGATGAAGCTGCTCGAAGACTCCTTCTCCTACGCCAACCAGCTCGGAGCCCGTCAGGGCGCCGGCGCCGTCTACCTGCACGCGCACCACCCCGACATCCTGAAGTTCCTCGACACCAAGCGCGAGAACGCGGACGAAAAGATCCGTATCAAGACGCTCTCGCTCGGCGTCGTCATCCCCGACATCACGTTCGATCTCGCGCGTAAGAACGAGGACATGTACCTCTTCTCGCCCTACGACGTCGAACGCGTTTACGGGGTGCCCTTCTCCGACATCTCCGTGTCCGAGAAGTACTACGAGATGGTCGACGATAAGCGCATCACGAAGAAGAAGATCAACGCCCGTCGCTTCTTCCAGACGCTCGCCGAGATCCAGTTCGAGTCCGGCTACCCGTACATCATGTTCGAAGACACGGTGAACCGCTCTAACCCGGTCAAGGGCAAGGTCATCATGTCGAACCTCTGCTCCGAGATCCTCCAGGTCAGCGAGGCCTCCGAATACAACGAGGACCTCACCTACTCCCACATCGGCAAGGACATCTCCTGCAACCTCGGCTCGATGAACATCGCCATGTCGATGGATTCGCCCGACTTCGGCAAGACCGTCGGCACCGCGATCCGCGCGCTGACCGCCGTCTCCGACCAGACGACCATCACCTCGGTGCCCTCGATCGTGCGCGGCAATGACGAGTCGCACGCCATCGGCCTGGGCCAAATGAACCTGCATGGCTACCTCGCCCGCGAGAACATTTTCTACGGCTCCGAAGAGGGTCTGGACTTCACCAACATGTACTTCTACACGGTGCTGTTCCACGCCATCACCGAATCCAACAAGATCGCGATCGAACGCGGCCAGGCCTTCGGCGGCTTCAAGGAGTCGAAGTACGCCTCCGGTGAGTTCTTCGACAAGTACACCGACCAGGTGTGGGAACCCGCCACCGAGCGGATCCGTCAGCTCTTCGCCGGCGCGAACGTTCACATCCCGACGCAAGAGGACTGGCGCGAGCTCAAGGCCTCCGTCATGGAGCACGGCATCTACAATCAGAACCTGCAGGCCGTCCCGCCGACGGGTTCGATCTCCTACATCAACAACTCGACGTCCTCGATCCACCCGATCGTCGCGAAGATCGAGATCCGCAAGGAAGGCAAGATCGGCCGCACGTACTACCCGGCGCCGTTCATGACGAACGACAACCTCGAGTACTACCAGGACGCCTACGAGATCGGCCCCGAAAAGATCATCGACACCTACGCTGCCGCCACGCAGCACGTCGACCAGGGTCTGTCGCTGACGCTGTTCTTCAAGGACACCGTCTCCACCCGCGACCTCAACCGCGCCCAGATCTACGCCTGGCGCAAGGGCATCAAGACGCTCTACTACATCCGCCTGCGCCAAAAGGCCCTCATGGGCACCGAGGTTGAAGGCTGCGTCTCCTGCGAGCTGTAGCCCGATGAGCGGACGGCCCGGCATCTACAAAAGATGCCGGGCCGCTTGCGTTGCGGAGGCGCGTTAGGTGTAGTTCCCCGTGAGGTTGTGAACGCGTTCTGATGGAGTAAGACCACCGATCCCGGTATGGGGTCTGTGATGATTGTAGTGATGAAGCCAGGCG